>JADJCR010000007.1 GCA_016703125.1 Micrococcales bacterium
CCCCGAAGACCACCCGCAGGATCACCGGATCGACGTTCCAGTAGCGGCCCAGGCCCCCGCACACCCCGCCGAAGATGCGGTCGGAGGAACTGCGCCGCAACAGGTGGGGAGCCACCGGCGGCGGTGTCATATACATCGTTGTTTCACTCATGGCTCCACTGTGTGCCGACCCCCGACCCTCCCACATCCGGTGACGACCCTGATCTTCTCCTCAGGGTTTCACCCCGATCCCAACGCCGGCCGACTGCGGGACAATGGGACGGTGAGCACCCAGACGGCCGCGCCGCGCGCCTACCGGGAGACCCGCGGCCGGTGGATCGGCAGGGGTGGCGGCCGGGCTGTCCAGATCACCTGGGGTGGCCGGTGGGGGCGGTGCGGGCGGCGTTCGTGGTGCTGAGCTTCGTCGGTGGTATCGGGGTGATCGCGTACGCCGCGTACTGGGCGGTCCTGCCTGCGCGGCACGAGGACGACTCCGACACCGCGCGCCTGCTCGCGTTCGCCGCGGTGGTGGTGGGTGGCTTCCTGATCCTGCCCACGACCAGTACCTGGATGCAGGTGGGCTTGCCGTTGGCTGTGATCGTGCTGGGCGCCACGCTGGTGTGGAGCAGGGTCGTGCCGGGACGCAGGTTGCGCCGCGATGGCCTGCAATGGACCGCGCTGGGCCTCGGGGGTGCTGCTGGTGGGCCTCGGCATCGTCGGGTGGCGGCCACCGGGCTGGCCCTGCGGTCGTTCCTGAACCTGGCCGCGGTCGCGGTCCTGCTGGTCGCCGGGGTCGGCCTGATCGCCATGCCGTGGATCGCCGGGCTCTACCGGGAACTGACCGCCGAGCGCCAGGAGCGGGTCCGCTCGCAGACCCGCGCCGAACTGGCCACCCAGGTCCACGACTCGGTGCTGCAGACCCTGACCCTGATCCGCCAGCACGCCGACGACCCGGACCAGGTCGCCCGGCTGGCGCGGTCCGAGGAACGGCACCTGCGGTCCTGGTTGTACGAACCGGCCGGAGACCCGGAGCACACACTCGCAGCAGCACTCGCTGCGGCCGCGGCGAAGGTCGAGCAGCAGTACGCCACGGCGGTGGAGGTCGTTTGTGTGGGGGACCGGGCCCTCGACGACGGCGGCCGGGCGGTGGTGGCGGCCGCGAGTGAGGCGGTGCTGAATGCGGCCAAGCATGCCGGCGGGTCGATCAGTGTCTACGCTGAGGCCGATGCCGCCCACATCGCGGTGTTCGTGCGCGACCGGGGCCGCGGCTTCGACCTGGCGGCCATCCCGGAGGACCGCAAGGGGGTCTCGGAGTCCATGATCGGTCGTATGGAACGTGCTGGTGGCTCCTGCCGGATCCGCTCCGACCAGCGGGGGACCGAAGTGGCCCTGAGCCTGGGGCCGGCATGATCCGGCTGGTCATCGTCGACGACCACGAGATGGTGCGGGCCGGCATCCGGGGTGGCATGCCCGAGGACATCGACGTGGTCGGGGAGGCCGCCGACGTCGAGCAGGCCGTGAAGGTGATCACGGCCACCTCTCCCGATGTGGTGCTGCTGGACGTGCACCTGCCCGGCGGGAACGCGCAGGCGGTGCTGCAGCAGTGTGTGGGCAGTTCCCGGTTCCTCGCACTGTCCGTGTCGGATGCCTCCGAGGACGTGGTGGGTGTGGTGCGGTTCGGAGCCCGTGGCTACGTCACGAAGGACATCACCGCGCCTGCTCTGGCCGCGGCCATCCGCCAGGTCGCCGGCGGGGATGCGGTGTTCAGCCCCCGACTCGCCGGGTTCGTGCTCGATGCGTTCACCGGTGCCGCGGCCCAGAGCGATGACGAACTCGACCGGCTCACGGCCCGGGAGCGCGACGTCATGCGCCTGATCGCGCGCGGCTACACCTACCGGGAGGTCGCCGAGGAGTTGTTCGTCAGCATCAAGACCGTCGAGACCCACATGTCGGCGGTCTTGCGCAAACTGCAGCTGAGCAATCGCCGCGAGCTCGCGCGCTGGGCACAGGTCCGTCACCTCTGAACACGGATCCCGGCGTTTCGCCCCCGCAGCCCCCCGCCCTCGCTAGTCTCGCGGCATGGCGCCGCTCCCGTCCGGGCTACGAAGAGGGTACGCACTCGGCGGCATCGCCACCGGCACCTACGGGACGGTCCCTGGCCTGCTGCTGATGCCCTACCTCACCGAGGTGATCGGGATCAAGGCCGCCCTCGCCGGGCTCGTGGTCTTCCTGCCCAAGGCCTGGGACTTCGTGCTCAACCCCGTGGCCGGCCGGATCAGCGACCGTTCGACGAACCCGCGCGGGCGGCGCCGGCCGATCATCAGGCGGGCGGGCATGCTGATGGCCCTGGGGTTCCTGCTGATCTTCATCGGTCCCACCGCTCCGGCCGGGCTTGCTACGGCGTGGGTGGTCGCCGCGTTCCTGGGCGCCGCGACGGCCTATGCGTTCTTCCAGGTGCCTTACCTGGCGATGTCGGCGGAGATCACTGAGGACTACGGAGAACGCACGCGGCTGATGATGTGGCGGGTCATCGTCATCACCGGGGGGATCATGGTGGCCGGTGCCAGTGCGCCGCTGCTGGTCGAAGCGTTCGGCGGGGCGCAGGGGTACCGCGTGATGGCGCTGGTGATGGCGGTACTGATCGTGGCGGGCACCTGGGGCCTCTGGTTCGGTACCCGCAAGGCCACCCTGACGCGTCACGAGACCACGAGCGGGACGCTGCGGGAGCAACTGCTGCTGGTGGTGCGCAGCCCGCACGTGCGCACGTTGCTGTTGGCCTTCGTGCTGCAAGCGGTGGCGATGACGATGGTGCTGGCGGGGATCAACTACACCGCCCGGCACGTGATGGGCGATCCGGCCGTCGCGACCTACGCCTTCGTCGCCTTCGTCGGGCCGGCGATCGTGGTCAGCCCGTTGTGGGAGAGGTTCGGCTTGCGCTGGGGCAAGAAGGCCGGGTTCGCCGCCACCTCGGTGGTGCTCGTGGTCGGCCTGCTGGCCCTGACCGCGGCCGGTGGTGGCGATCTGGGCGTCCTGCTCGCAGCGTCGGCGGTGGTCGGCGTCGGTTACGCCGGCAGCCAGCTGTTCCCGCTGGCGATGCTGCCCGACCTGGCCGCGCACGACGCCGTGGAGTCGGGCCAGAACCGGATCGGACTGCTCACCGGCACGTGGTCGGCCTTCGAGCTCCTGGGCTTCGCATTGGGTCCCGCGGTCTACGGGTTCGTGCTGTCGCTGGGCGGCTACGTCTCGGGGGCCGAGTCGCAGAGTGACGGGGCCCAGTGGGCCATCCTTGCCGGCATCTCGATCGTGCCAGCGGTGCTCGTGGTGCTGAGCCTGGTCGCGTTGAGCCGCTACCGGCTGGATCGCGTGTTGCGCGAGGAAGGGGTGGACAGTGCAGTCCACTGACCTGCTGGCCACGATCGACGACCTGGTGGCGATGGCGCCGCGCGCCACCGGAACCCCGGGTGGGGAGGCCGCGGCCGAGTACGTGGCCGCGCGCTTCCGCGCAGCCGGCCTGCACGACGTCCACTTCCTGGAGGTCCCGTCCTACGCCTGGCGCGCGACCACCTGCAGCCTGCGCGTGGCGGGCCGCGACCTGCAGTGCGGTCCCGTCCTGCACAGCGCGCTGCCGGACCACGAGGCGACCGGCGCCCTGGGGGGCACGGTCAGCGCGCCCGTTGTCGACATCGGCGACGGGAAGGTCGCAGACCACGACGTGCGGGGCCGGATCGTGTTGTTCGACCTGACTTTCGACATGTCCCTGTACTCCCTGCTGATGATCAGCGAGTACGTGCACGACCCTGGGCGCAGGATGCTGCGCCGCGACGTCATGGGTTCGCGCAACCCGTACGTCACCTCGCTGACCTCAGTGATGACCTCGGCGGCCGAGGCGGGGGCGGTCGCGGTGATCGGCGTGCTGCGCGACTACCCGGAGTCGGTGCGCTACCACAACGAGTACTACCGCCGCACCCTGCTCGAGTTGCCGGGTGTGTGGGTCACCAGGGCCACGGGGCAGGCGATACGCGACCTGCTGGGCGCCGGCGTTGAGGCCGAGATCGTGCTGGAGGTGCAGCGCGACCGGGTCACGTCCAGGACCGTGCTCGGGGTACTGCCCGGGCGCAGCCGCGAGACCGTCATGGTGCAATCGCACCACGACTCGGTCGGACCCGGCGCGGTCGAGGACGCCTCGGGCAGCGCGGAGGTGATCGCGCTGGCCGAGCACTACGGGCGCCTCGCACATGACGGCGCGGTGCGCGACAAGACGCTGCTCTTCGTGACGTTCGACAGTCACTTCACCGGCTATCAGGCCCACCGGGAGTTCGCCCGGCGCTATGCCCTCGACCCGGAAAGCCCGTACGACCTGGTGATGAACGCGACGATCGAGCACGTCGGCCTGCGGGCCGTCCGCGGCCCGGACGGCGGCTTCGCGCATACCGGCCAGACCGAACCACGTGGTGTCTTCGAGAACCTCAACCCGCGGCTCAAGTGGGAACTGGGACGGGCGATCCGCCGGCACGGCCTGCACAGCACGTGCCTGCTCAACGCCTCGCTGCTGGAGTACACGCGCAGCGGCATCCCCACCGACGCCTCGTTCACGTTGCTGTGCGGGGTGCCGACGGTGAGCCTGGTGTCCGGCCCCCTGTACCTGTACGACGACGCCGACACCCCCGAGTGGGTGGACGCCGACCAACTGGTGCCGGTGGCGCAGTTCTTCGTCGACGTGATCGACACTGCCGACGGGGCCAGTAGCGACCGGATCGGTCTGGTCCCCCGCCCGCTGCGCCGGCGACTGCCGCGCGGCCGCTGGTGATGCGGCACGGTGCGACCCAGCGGGTGACCTACCCCTCCACCTCGGTGTCCGGCGCGCCGGTGGAACTCACCGGCCTGGTGCACCTGCCGCACACGCCACCGCCGGCGGACGGCTGGCCGCTGATCAGCTACGGGCACATGACGACCGGCGGCGCGGCGAGCGGGGCGCCGAGCACAGCGGCGCCCGGCCACCCCGAGTGGCGGCGGATCTCGCAGGGCGACGCGCTGTGCGACAGGCTGCTGGCCCGGGGGGTGGCGGTGCTGCGTCCGGACTACGAGGGCCTGGGCAGCCCTGGCGTGCACCCGTACCTCATAGGGGAGCCGCTGGCTCGCTCGGTGCTCGACATGGTGGCGGCACGGACCACGTTCGACGCCCGGATCGGGGACCGCTGGGTGAGCGCCGGGCATTCCGAGGGATCGATGGCCGCGCTGTTCACCGCCCGTGCGGATGTTGCCCGCCCGCTGCCGCTGCTCGGGGTCGCGGCGTTCACCCCGGTCACCCGCATGGACGTCACCATCGGTGCGGCGCGGCGGCTGCCTGTCGTCCTGCCCGGGTGCGCGATCTTCTCACCGCTGATCGCACTGATGATCCGCGGCGCGGCGACTGTCTCGCCCCGGATGGCGGAACTTGTCGCCGGGGACGGCCTGAGTCCCGCCGCCCGCGGCTTGTGGCCGCACCTGGACCAACGTTGTGCCGAGGATCTCGCCCGGCCCGATTCGTGGGGTGGTTTACCGCCGGCGCGGATCGGCGGGGTGCGCGGGGAGGAACTGTTCGCAGAACTCTGGGCCGTGATGCGGGACAACGAGGTGCGCGGCCTGGAGTTGGCCGAGGTGCCGGTGCGCATCGATGCCGGCCTGTTCGACGAGGTCGCCCCCGCCCCACTGACCCGCCGACTGCTGGCCGCCTACCGCGCCCGCGGGGTCGACCTCACGACCCGCTGGTGGCCCAGCCACCACTCCGGCACGATGCGTGCCCAGTACGCCCCGAGCGAGGCCGCCGATTGGATCGTGCGACGCCTCGCCACCTGATGCCGCAGTGGCCCGCAACTACGTCCCGGCAAGCTCCCCGGGTTGTGCATCCAGTGCGCTGCGGGCGATCTGGCGCATGCGCTGAGCGGATCGGTCCATGTGCGCGGGTTCGGTGGCGGAAAGGAACTCCAGCAGGACCCGGGAGAACCGGGCGGGCTCGTCCCTGTGGGGGAAGTGCCTCGACTGCTCGAAGATCTCCAGTTGACTGCCCGCGATGATCTGGTGTGCGGCGTAGGCGTGCGCCACGGGAATGACCGTGTCGAGAGCGCCCCAGATGATCAGCGTGGGCAGTCCTTCGGTGAGGTACAGCCGGTCGTTGGCGCTGACCCGCTGACCGCCCGGTTCCACGACGCTGCGCAGGGTGTAGATGAAGGCCGCCCGGGTTGTGGTCTCCGCCAGCGATGCGTACCCGCGGGCGAACTCGGCGACCGACGGGCGCGGGCGCACCGGCAGGATGCTCAGGAACCGGCCGATGGTCGCCCCGCTTCCCGCACGCGTTCGTTGGCGATGACGGGAAGGATGAACTCGGCCCCCGGCAGGGTGGCGGCGCGCAGCACCAGGCTCACCTCGCGGCCCAGTCCGCCGCTGTCGACGAGCACAATGCGTTCGCAGTACTGGGAGTACTGGTAGGAGAACTGCATGGCCACCCCGCCGCCGAGGGAGTGGCCGACGACGGTCACGGTTTCGATCTCCAAGTGATCCAACAGGTCGCGCAGGATGCTCGCCATCGCCCCGAGGGAGTAGTCGGTACGGGGCTTGTCCGACTCGCCGTGACCCATCAGATCCGGGGCGATCACATATGCGTGCGCGGCCAGCGCCGGGATGACCGGCTCCCACGTAGCACTGCTGCTGGTGACCCCGTGAATGAGCAGGATGACCGGGAGGCCGGGGTCTCCTGCCGACAGGTAGTTGATGCGGTGGCCGTGCAAGGTCACCTGATTGTTCTGCATACCCGGCTCCTCACCCCTGTGATTCCAGCACACCACGATCGGCGGAGGTGTCCGGACGTGGGGTCGCTTGGGCCGCGTGAGCGCGACTGCCGCAGGTACGCTGCGGACAATCGAAGGAGCCCCATGCGCTACCGGCGAATGCCGATCGAAGTCGAATCCCCCGAGCAGGTGGGTTACGCCACCATCACCAACAACCTTTCGGAGAGTTCGGTCGCCGATCGGCGACTGGGTGACCTTGGCCTGGATCTCGACCTCGACGACCTGGTGCTGTGCTACGGGGATCATCTGGGTGATCCCGTGCTGCGACAGGCCGTTGCCGGACTCGGGCAAGGCATCGACGCGGACGACGTGCTTGTCACCCCCGGCGCGGCAGCTGCTCTGTTCTGCACGGCGACCGCCATGCTCGATACCGGCGACCACATGGTCGTGGTGCGGACCAACTATGCGACCAACTTGGAGACCCCGCGGGCCATCGGGGCGGACGTCGACATCGTGGACCTTCGCTATGACGACCGGTGGGCCCTCGACCTCGACCGCTTGGAGTCGCGTGTGCGGCCGGGTCAGACGCGGTTGATCAGCGTGACCTGCCCGCACAATCCCACGGGCACGATGCTGCGCGAGGCGGATCTGCATCGGCTGGTGGGAATCGCCGAGAACTCCGGTGCCGTGCTGATGGTCGACGAGACCTATCGTGACCTCACACAGGGTCCGCGACTGCCGATGGCCGCAAGCCTGTCGCCGTGTGCGGTTAGTGTCGGATCGATGTCCAAGGCGTACGGCCTTCCGGGTATCCGCATCGGGTGGGCGGTGACCACCGGCCCGGACGTGCAGCAGTCGCTGCTGGCGGCGAAGGAGCAGATCGTGATCTGCGGTTCCACGATCGATGAGCACATCGCCGGCCGGGTGCTCACCGATCGGGAGCGGATCCTGCCGGCGATCCTTGCGGACGTGCGTGAAAGGGCAGCTGTGGTCGGGTCGTGGATGCAGGGTCAGGACACCTTCGAGTGGGTGCCGCCGACAGGCGGTGTGGTGGGGCTGGTCCGCTTCAGAGAGGATCTCGTGGTGGACGAAGAGGCCTTCTACCGCCATCTGCTCGCGGATCACGGAACCTACGTCGGTCCGGGTCACTGGTTCGAGGTCGACGATCGCCATTTCCGGCTCGGCTTCGGCTGGCCCACCTTTGAACAACTGCACGCCGGGCTTGCCGGACTGACGGCGGCCGCCTCGGATGCGATGCGCTAGGTGTTGTGGTCTCAGGTGCGCCGACCTTCCTGCGGGGGTGGGCGCCTCATGCGCTGGGCTCTTCCAGCAGGCAGTCGGGCACTCGGATGGCTTGGGTCCTCTGAGCGTCTTGCCTACAGCGGCAGTCCGATCCCACACCCAGGTGTCGTCGTGAGCCAACCCCTGGGGGTCCCACAGGTGATCGACCACGTGCTCTGCCCGGGTTCTCCAGATGAGCAGGGGCCAGGAGCAGCTCGTTCTTGGTCGGACTCTCTTCGTCGCAACCCATGGAGGTGCGTGATCCAAAGACCACCTCCCTGAGACCGGGCGAATCGAAACTCGATCACCTCCCCCAGCAATGGCCCATAGACGATCGGGGTTTGCAGAGCTTCGGGCCCGTGACGGTCGCAAGGCCGCCGGCGACTGCGGCTCGAACAGTGAGATCGGCGTGTCTGTGGATGCCGTTTGGCACGTGTCCACAGATGGGTTTCGGTGTCTGTTTCGTGTCGTACCTCTGTTCTAACGTGGGTGCTGTGTGAGGAGGTGGGGGTCGGGTGACAGCAGTGGTGGAGGAGCCGGTTGGTGAGTTGCTCGCGGGGCTTGCACAGCTGCCTTCAGGGCATCCGTCGACGTGGGATCTGGAGGAGTTGCGCACCGGGATCCCGACGCTGTTCGCTCTCAGCAACCAGCTCGCCTCGCTGCAGTACGAGGCGCTCGCGTCCTACGACACCCGCGGTGGGGCGCAGATCGATGGGCACCGCACGACCGGGGACTGGCTGCAGAAGCGGACGCGGATCTCCGATGGTGGCGCGCGGGTGCACACGGCCCGCGACCTGCGCGATCATTTGCCGGCGACCGCGCAGGCGCTGCACGCCGGGACGATCACGAACGAGCATGTGCGGGTGATCCGGCGGGCCTTCCGGATGTTCGGGGAGAAGTTCTCGCTCATTGAGGAGCGGGTGGTGGACTTCGCGCTCACTCACACGGTCAAGCAGTTGCGGGCCTACGTGGACCTGATCATCCAGCAGTACCAGCCGCAGGACCACGACGATGAGGCGGAGATGAGGCGGGACGACCGCAAGGTGTTCCTCTCGCAGTCGCTCGACGGTTGGTGGGTGCTGGACGGGATGTTGGATCCGGCGACCGGTGAGATCGTGAAGGCGGCCCTCGACCGCTATGCGCAGCCGACGGACCAGAACGACCGGCGCAGCGCACCGATGCGCAACGCCGACGCCCTCGCGGAGATCGCCGATCGGGCGATGGACGGCGCCGATCGTGCCACCGGCTACGGGCACCTCGCCGTGATGATGACGGTGGACCAGCTGGAGACCGGGCTGGGGGTGACGTGGCCGAGCGGTCTGCTGATGTCTCGCACGGATCTGCGCACCTTGTCGTGCAGCGCCTCGGTGTCGTACGTAGTGGGGGTGCCCACCGACGATCCCGTACGGTGGCAGCCGCTGGCCGTCGGGTTCGCCGCCCGGTACGCCACGAAGGCCCAGCGTGCGGCGTTGGCGGTACGGGACGGCGACGGCTGTGTGCATCCGGGGTGCACGGTTCCGGCCTGGCGGTGCGTGGCCCACCACATCCGGCCCTGGGATCAGGGTGGGAGCACCGACCTGCAGAATCTCGTCCTGGTGTGCAGATACCACCATCGGCGCATCCACCTCGGGCGCCTGCGCATCATCTGGGTCGACCGACACGCCACCACCGCCGAGGCTGATCGCGCGCCACCCTGAGATACCGGTGGTAAGGACTCGGGACCGTTCCGGACATTTCCGCTAGGTTCGCCCCATGGATGCGTGGGTGCTGGCGCTGGCGGCGATCGCCGGTGCCATCGTGCTCGCCGTCCTCATCGCCCGCTGGGTGCGCGGGCGCAGCCAGATGGGCACGGAGAGCCAAATGGCCACATACCGCACGCTGCACATCGCCAGCCTTGCGGCGCCGGCGCTGCGGGGTGGGCTGACCGAGGCCGCTGCGACCCGGTCGGTGAAGTACCTGCGGGGGCTGCTGGGCGTGGAGGCGCTGGCGGTCACCGACCGGTTCAGCACGCTGGCCTTCGACGGCACCGGCGACAAGCAGCGCGAACTCGCGGTGGAGCACGCGGAACCCGCGCTGGACTCGGGCACCGCGGTGGTCATCGGGAGCGACCAGGCACGCGCGGTCTCGGAGATGTTCCGCTCCGGCATCGCCGCCCCGCTGACCTCCGACGAGGTGGTCATCGGGGCGCTCGTGGCGTACTCGGCCACCCCCGCCGGCCCGGCGATGATGCGCGCGGTGGAGGAGGTGGCGACGTTCACCTCCGGCCAGCTCGACCTCGCCGAACTCGACCGCACGCGGGCGCGCACCGCCGAGGCCGAGGTGCGAGTCCTGCGCGCGCAGATCTCCCCGCACTTCATCTTCAACTCGCTGACCGCCATCGCGTCCTTCGTGCGCACCGACCCCGACCGCGCCCGCGACCTGCTGCTCGACTTCGCGGCGTTCACCCGGTACAGCTTCCGGGCGCACGGCCGCTTCACGACCCTGGCCGAGGAACTGCGATCCGTCGAGCAGTACCTGCTGCTGGAACAGGCCCGGTTCGGCGACCGCCTGCAGGTGAAACTGCGTGTCGATCCGGAGGTCCTGGGGGTGCGCATCCCCTTCCTGTGCATACAGCCGCTGGTCGAGAACGCGGTGCGCCACGGCCTTGAGGACCGCGACACCCCCGGGCTGGTGAGCATCACCGCGCTGGAGCGGGGCCCGGACTGCTGGATCAGCGTGGAGGACGACGGGGTGGGCAACGACCCGGCCGTCATCCGGCGCAGCCTCTCCGGCGAACCCGGGGACCACGTCGGCCTGGCCAATGTCGACGAGCGGCTGCGGCAGGCCTTCGGCGACGACCGGGGGCTGGTCGTGGAGACCGCTCCGATGGCTGGCACGAAGGTCACGATGCGCATCCCGAAATACGCCGAGGCGGTGGCCCATGACTGACACCGAGGGGCTGGTGGTGGTGGCGGTGGACGACGAGCAACCGGCGCTGGCTGAACTCACCTACCTGCTCGGCCGGACCGCGGGTGTCGCGCAGGTCAGGCCCGCCAGCACCGCGACGGACGCGTTGGAACTGCTGCAGGCCGACGACGTGGACGCCGTCTTCCTCGACATCCGCATGCCGGGGATGGACGGTCTGGCGCTGGCGCGGGTGATCGGCCGGTTCGCCGCGCCGCCGCCGGTGGTGTTCGTCACGGCCTACGACTCCCACGCCGTGGACGCCTTCGACATCGCCGCGGTGGACTACCTGCTCAAGCCCATCCGCGCCGAACGCCTGGCGCAGGCGGTAGGCCGGGTGCAGCGCCACCTCGAGAGCGAACTCGGTCCCGGGACGGCCGCGCCCGATGCAGCGGCACCCGACGAGACGATCGCCGTCGAGCTCGGCGGCGTCACGCGTTACGTCAAGCGCTCGGACATCGTCTACGTGGAGGCCCAGCGCGACTACGTGCGCCTGCACACCCGCGAGGGCGGGCACCTCGTGCGCGTGCCGCTGGCCACCCTCGAGGAGCGCTGGGAGGCCGCGGGTTTCCTGCGCGTCCACCGCCGGTACCTGGTCAACGCGGCCTGCGTGGTCGGCCTGCGCAACGCCGCGGGGCGGCTCACCGTCGACCTCGGACAGGGCCAGGCCGTCCCGGTCAGCCGCCGGCACGCGGCCGCGGTCAAGGAGGCGCTGGTGGCCGGCCACCGTCTGGAGCGGGACTCGTGAGCTGCGAGTGCCGGGTTGCTGCGCGAGCCGGACGTCGGGCGCAGTGAAGCCGGAGCAGCGGCCCAAGCGCCAGGTCATTACCGGGCCCCGCCGCGATGTGCGGCGCCGGGTGCCGCGGTCGGTGACCGCGGAGATCGACGATGCGACCGAGGTAGGTCAGGTGTACGTGCGGGCGTTGATCCGCACGCAGTTGCTGCTCGGGCTGTCCACGGTGGCGTTGGTGGTGGTTCCCCTGATCGCGATGCCTCTGTTGTTCGGCTTCGTCCCGCAGGTGCGCGAACTGCAAGTGGGTCCGATGCCGTTGTGGTGGGTGCTGCTGGGGGTCCTGGTGTACCCCGCGATCCTCGGGGTCGGCTGGTGGTACGTGCGCCAGGCCGACCGCAACGAAGCGCAGTTCACCGACCTGGTGGAGGGCCGATGAACCCCACGCTGGCCGCGGCCGGCATGGCGCTCACGGTGCTCATCACCATCGGGCTGGCCGCGTACAGTTCGCGACTGGCGCGCACGACTGGTGACTTCTACGTGGCCTCGCGTTCGGTGCCCGCGTGGTGGAACGCCTCGGCGATCTCGGGGGAGTACCTCTCGGCGGCGTCGTTCCTCGGCGTGGCGGGCCTGATCATGGCCGGCGGCGCGGATGCGGTCTGGTTCCCGGTCGGGTACGCGGTGGGCTACGTGCTGGTGCTGGCACTCGTAGCGGCACCCCTGCGCCGGTCCGGGGCCTACACGCTGCCCGACTTCTGCGAGGCACGACTTCGATCGTCGAAGGTCCGGCTGATCGCGAGCGCGCTCGTGGTGCTCATCGGCTGGCTCTACGTCCTGCCGCAGTTGCAGGGCGCTGGGCTCGCGCTGCAGATCCTGCTCGACACCCCGACGTGGGTCGGTGGTCTGCTCGTGTCGATCACTGTGCTCGTCGTCATCGTCGGGGGTGGGATGCGCAGCGTCACCCTCGTGCAGGGTTTCCAGTATTGGCTCAAGGTCGTGGCGATCATGGTGCCGGTGCTTTTCCTGCTCGCCGCGTGGCGCGCCGACGCCGCCCCGAGCGCGCTGACCGAAGCGCCACCGGTGTTCGACGAGCAGACGACGGTGCGCATCGAGAACCCGATCACCGTCAATGTCGCCGCGCCGATCGCGATCCAGGCGGAGGGCACGATCGATGACATCGCCGTCGACGGCCCCCTCACGTGGCAAGTGGGCGAGCACACCGTGGCCGCCGGGAGCGCGCTGGTGTTCCCGCAGGGCGCACACGTTCCGCACCTGAGCGGCGTGCCGCAACTGACCGGAGTCGCGTGGGGGCAGCCACTGCAGAGCGGGCAGGAACACCCGCTGTACCGCACGTTCGCGCTGATGTTCGCGCTGTTCCTGGGGACGATGGGGCTGCCCCACGTGCTGGTCCGCTTCTACACCAATCCCGACGGCCGCGCCGCGCGCCGGACCGCGCTGGTGGTGATCGGGCTGGTCGGCCTGTTCTACCTCGCGCCCTCGGTCTACGGGATGCTCGGTCGTCTCTATGCCCCGGAGTTACTGCTCACCGGGCGCACCGACGCGGTAGTGCTTCTGTTGCCGCAGGCTGCAGTCGGTGGGGTGACCGGGCAGTGGCTCACCGCCCTCGTCGCGGCCGGCGCTGCAGCCGCGTTCCTGGCCACCGCCACGGGATTAACCGTCACGGTCGCCGGCGTCCTGTCGCAGGACGTCGTGGGCAAGAGGGTGCGCAACCCCATCATGTCCTTCCGGATCGCTGCGGCCGCGGCGGTGCTGGTCCCGCTGCTGCTGGGGCTTGTGGCCGAGTCGCTGCCGCTGGCCCGAGCGGTATCGCTGGCATTCGCCGTGGCGGCCGCCACCTTCTCGCCGCTGTTGCTGCTGGGGATCTGGTGGCCACGGCTCACCGATGCCGGTGCGGCGGCCGGGCTTCTTCTCGGCGGCGTGATGGCGACCGCGGCGATCGCTGTGTCCACCCTTGTTCCCGAGTTGGCCGGGTGGCCGGGG
Organism: Micrococcales bacterium; assembly: GCA_016703125.1. Classification (NCBI taxonomy): domain Bacteria; kingdom Bacillati; phylum Actinomycetota; class Actinomycetes; order Micrococcales; species Micrococcales bacterium. Next base: position 13,699 of record JADJCR010000007.1, read on the forward strand.
GCGTTGCTCTCGCAGCCCGCAGCGTGGGCCATGCCGGCGGCCCTGTTCACCATGGTGGCGGTGTCCCTGCGCACGGCCCATAGGATCACACCGGGGGTGGATCGGATCATGATCCGCCTGCACACACCGGAGACCGTCGGGGTGCAGCGGACCTGGACGGCGAGAGGAGCGCGATGAGCGGCCAGGTCGTGCCGGCCTCGGCGTTGGTCGACGTCGCCCTCACGATTGACTGGTCCGCGCCCTCGAGTACCGTGATGTCGGATGCCGCCGATGCCCGCACGCGTCTTCTGATCGACGGGTTCGTCCACCAGGCCGGACCGCCGCCGGCTCGTTTCGCCTGGGTGGTGCTCGGCTCGCACGCCCGCCGGGAGTTGCACTGTGCCAGCGACCAGGACAACGCCTTGTTCTGGTCGACCGAACAGGCGGCGCGGACGAGCTACGCCGAGGACCTGGCGGCCACCGTGATCACGGGTCTGGCCGAGTTCGGCCTGCGTCGGTGTGATGGCGGATACATGGCCGACAGGTGGTCGCACTCGGTGGACGAAGGGCAGCAGATCCTGCGGGAGCGGGTGGAGGCGCCGACCCCGGAGGCTGTGCTGGACGCCGACGTCTTCCTCGATCTGCGTCCCCTCGCCGGGGGTCTGGACGTCAGCGCGGCGCGAGCGGAACTGCAGCGCGGCGCCGACTCGCCGCGTCTCATGCACGGATTGGCCACGGCGGCCAATTCGTTCCCCCCACCGTTGCACGCGTTCGGCCGGCTTCCCCGGGGGGCAGTGGACCTGAAGAAGACCGGCCTCGCGCCGATCGTCCTGCTGGCCCGGCTGTACGGACTCAAAGCCCACTCCTCGGCGGTGGGCACCGACGAGCGGCTGGCCGACGCGACCAAGGACGGCGTGCTCAGCGACGAGCTCACGGGCCGGCTGCGCGAGGCCTACGAGCTGCTCACGCGGCTGCGCCTGCAGAACCAGTTGCGGCAGATCGAAGCCCGCGAGTACGTGACCGACTCCATCCTGATGGAGGACCTCGACGACGACGATCACGACCATCTACGTGACGCGTTCAAAGCCATCAAGAGCGCCCAGTCCGTCACGTCGATCACGTTCCGGACCGACCTATGACCAAGTGGCGGGTGTTGGCCCTGATCGCCGTGGCGACCTTGGTCCCAGCGTTGACCGTCGCGGTGGTCCTCGCGGATCTGCCGGAGGCTTCCCGGACCTCTGTGTTGGAGTCGCTGGGCGGGGAGGCGGTGGTCCTTGGTCTGGGGCTCGTGGTGCTCGTCGGGCTCATCGGGTGGATCGCCTGGAGCACGTGGCGCGCCGAGCAGCGCGAGGATGAGCGGACCGCGTCGGCGGTGCAGATGATCGCCGACGTGAACCCCGACCACCGCCTCGCGGGTGACTCGGCAACCGCCCGCGCGATCAATGCATTGGCGCAGCGCCACGCCGGCGCGGAGGCACGGCTGCAGGCGCAACTGGCTGCCGCGCACGACGAACTGCGACTCGAGCGTGACGGGCTGCTCGCGGTGCTCTCCGGGCTCGACGTCCCGGTGGGCGTGGTCGATGATCGTGGCCGGGTGCTGCTGGTCAACCCCGCGGCCCGTCAGGCGCTGAGCGGCAGGACCCCTGTCGCCGCGGGACGCAGCATCTTCGGGGTCTTCGACGCGGAGGACTTCCTGCCGCTGCTCACCCGCGCGCTGGCCGGTGAGCGGCCGCGGGCGGTGGTGGGGGAGACCGCCATCCGGCTGGTGCGGCTGACCGGCCCCGACGAACCGGCGATGGTGCTGGTGGTCGGCAACCCGGCCGCCGAACATGCCGAAGGTCCGGTGGTGGGGCTGAGTGTGGACCTGTCGCGGCCCTCCCGGCCGGTCCCCACCCGCGAGGAGTGGCTGCAGACCCCCCTTGCCGACATCGTGTTCACGGTCGTGGACTGCGAGACGACGGGGCTTCATGTCGATGCCGGTGATCGCCTGGTCGCCATCGGTGCGGTGCGTGTGGACGGCGGGGTGGTGCGTGCCGACGACACGTTCGATGCCCTGATCAACCCGGGCATGCGGATCCCGGAGCTGTCCACAAGTTTCCACGGGATCACCGACGACATGGTCGCCGATGCCGATGGACCCGCCGAGGTGGTCACGGCGTTCGCCACGTACGCGGCGGACTCCGTGCTGGTGGCGCATCACACCGGCTTCGACTTCGGGTTCCTGCGGCCGGCCGCCGACTCCGCGGGGGTGCACCTCGAGCCCTTGGCGCTGGACACGATGTTGTTGTCAGCCGTGATTGAGACCCATCCGGAGTCCCGGCACGGGCTGACTACGTGTGAGCGCTACGGAGTCGAGGTCTTCGGCCGCCATACCGCGCTCGGGGATGCACTGGCCACGGCGGAGGTGCTGGTGCGGATGATCCCGCAACTGGCCGAACGGGGAATCCTCACGCTGGGACAGGCGCGTGACGCCATGGCCCGCACGGATCTGGCCAAACGGATAGAGGCGGGGTCGTGAGGGTGCGACCCGCATTGTCGCGCGGTTACGGGTTTCGGGCCCCGAAACCGGTAACCGCGCAACAATCGAGCGTGGCGTGGCTGCACGCCCCGGGCTTAGCCTGGAAACGGAGGCAGTGATGAGAAGGATCATCCCCATCGTGCTCGCCGCGGCGATGCTCGCGCTGCCCGCGCCAGTTCCCGCAGTCATCGTCGTCACCGGCCATGCCCGCATCGCGGTCGACGACGGATGCCTTGCCCGTCTCGTGCAGAAGGGCTACAAGGTCGCGGTCAAGCCCGGCAAGAAGATGGAACTGCCGGTCGGCACCTACCGGATCACCGCACGACCCGCCACGTGCGAGCCCAGCAAGAAGAAGATCACCGTCCGTAAGGGCAAGACCGTACGTGCTTCGGTGATCGCTGACTCGCGTGCCTCCCAGGTCGTTCCGGTGCCCGCGCGACGGGCAGGTCAGGTGCGGTAGACGTCCCGGCGGTGGTCGATGCCCAGCACGATCACTTCGTGCCTCGATCCGTTGATGCGGTACAGGACACGGTAGGTGCCGCGGCGGGCTGAGTAGATCCCCGTGAGGTCCGCTCGCAAGGGCTTGCCGACCCGGGTAGGTGCAGCGATCAGCGAGCCGGTGACGAACTCGATCACGGCAGACACCACCGATTCTGGAAGCCCAACTCTGATCGCCCGGATCGCCGGGGGTGTCAGGACCAGTTCGTAGGCGTTCGCATCATTCACGGGCGCAATCCGCGAACCGCATCCGTTCCACGCACAACGTCTCCGATGCCGTACGCCGCGTCGGCCTCGCGGATGTCGGCGAGGGCATCGGGGTCACTGAGCACATCCAAGGTTTCTTCGAGTTCGGCGAGGTCGTCGGGGCTCAGGATCACAGCTGCAGCCTGGCCGTTGCGGGTGACCGTGACCCGTTCGTGCTCCCGCTCGACCCGGTCAACGACCTCACTGAACCGATCGCGGACTTCTCGTAACGAGTGGATGCTCATGGACGCAATTGTGGCGCCTACTCGCGGTCGCGGGCAGGGTGGTCCTGTTCGTCGCGCGTGCTCGTATCTCTCGTGGGGCTGGCCTGCATCTCGGCGTGTCATGCCCTGCGCCCGTCGGCCGCCGCGCAGCGAACGTCCGGCCCGCCCGCGTAGCCTTACCGCGGAGGACGCATGAACGGCAAAGACCCCCGTCGCTGGTGGGCGCTGTCGGCGATGAGCCTGGCGGTCTTCCTCGTCGCCGTCGACGGAACGGTGCTGAGTCTGGCCACGCCGAGCATCGTCGAGGACCTCAAGCCCACTGCCTCCCAGGTCCTGTGGATCGGTGACATCTACTCCTTCGTGCTGGCGGGGCTGCTCATCACGATGGGTAATCTCGGCGACCGCTTCGGCCGCAAGTTCCTCCTCCTCGTGGGTGGTTCGTTGTTCGCGGCGATGTCCGTCGTCGCGGCGTATTCGGCCACGCCGGAGATGCTCATCCTGAGCCGCGCACTGCTTGGTGTGGCCGGCGCCACGCTGATGCCGTCGACGCTGGCTCTCATGCGCTCGACGTTCACCGACGACACCGAACGCAGTTTCGCCATCGGTGTGTGGAGCGCGATGGGCGCTGCGGGCGCGGCGGCCGGCCCGCTGTTCGGCGGGGCGCTGCTGCAGCACTTCTGGTGGGGGGCGGTCTTCCTCGTCAACGTCCCGATCATGGCGCTGGTCCTGATCATCGGCCTGCCCACCCTGCGCGAGTCGCGCGACCCCAACCCCGGTCCGCTCGATGTGCTCTCGGTGGTGCTGTCGATGGTGGGGATCCTCGGCGTCGTCTATGCGATCAAGGAGATGGCGATCCGCGGATTCGAGGTCCAGTACCTGATCGCGGGTATCCTCGGGGCGGCCGCGCTGACCTGGTTCGTCCGGCGCCAGCGGCGTCTCGAGCACCCACTGGTGGACGTGCGGCTGTTCTCCTCCGGGCCGTTTACGGGAGCCGTGCTGGGCATGCTGCTGTCGGTGTTCGGCCTGGCCGGCGCGCTGTTCTTCTTCTCCCAGTACCTGCAGTTCATCAAGGGCCTCGAACCGTTGCAGGCGGGCCTCTTCGAACTCCCCGCCACGTTGTCGGCCCTGATCGCAGCTCTGCTCGCGGGCAACATCATGCGCCGCTTCGGTCGCGGGCCCGTGACAGCGGTGGGTCTACTGGCGATCGGTGTCGGGATGGCGGCGATCGCCTTCATCCTCGACTCCGAGGAGTACCTGGTGTTTGCCGTGCCGCTGATCCTCATCGGTGCCGGTGACGGTGTGGCGTTGACGATCGCCTCGGACACCGTCCTCGCGGTGGCTCCCAAGGACCGTGCCGGTGCCGCGTCTGCGGTGTAGGTGGCCGCTGCGGCCACCGAATCGCCGGGGGAGGGTTTCGAGGCGATGAAGGGGCTCGGTCCCGAGGTCACAGATCCGCTCGTCGATGCGATCCACGTGGCCTTCACGCAGGCACTTCAGGTCACCACCTGGGTCGGTGCCGCCGTGCTGATCTTCGGGGCCTTCATCACGTGGCGGCTGCTGCCGGGGCGCAAGGAAGCCGTCAACGAGATGGTGGCCCATTAGCCCGTGATGGGCCAGCCGCAGCCGTAGGCGTTGCTAGCCCGTGATGGGCCAGCCGCAGCCGTAGGCGTTGTTCGGCCAGTCATCGGACCGGGACTCCCGGGCGTAATCCTGTGGATCGAGGCCGAGTCCGTCCTTGTCCCTGTCGACCTGCAGCGATGCCGGCGGCTCCACGAACATCTGCTTGAGTACGTCGTCGTCGAGGTTCGTCACCGAGTACCGCGAGTAGACGTCCGCGATGGTGAACGTGTCGTACTGGCTGGGCGTCGACCCGTCGGGATAGATCTCCTGCAGCGCCGCTATTCGTGCGGCCTTCTGCACGTCATCGAAGGGCGTCACAGACCCGAAGTAGCAGTAGAAGTTGATCGAGTCGTCCCACTTGCTGCGCCGGATCGTCCAGACCGGGAACTGGATCGGGATGAGCTCGGAGTAGATCTCGCGCTGGGCCGACCGTTCCGCTGCAGCAGCCGTGGCCTTGATGGCGTTCTTGTTCCACTGGTACTCGGCAGGACACGACGTCTCGTCGCCATCAGCGCCGTTGCACTCCGCGATGGGGCCGACCGTGGACAGTTTGGCGTAGTCGCTGACGAGGATGTCGCCCATGACGTCGAAGGATGCCGCGGTGTCGTCGGCTTGGTCCCGCAGTTTGTCCGACAGGTGATCCGCCTCGATCTGCAACTCCTCGTCGGGGGACTCCCCGTCCTCCTGCGCGTCGAGGTGCATGGCCCCGAAGTCCAGTGCTGTGGCGGCCACCGCCAGCAGCTTCTCGAGGTCCTTGCCGTAGGTCTCGACCTCCTCGGCGAACGGATCGAAGAAGTCCACGATCGTGAACAGGACGTCCAAGGGGTTGGCCTTCAGCGGATCCGGCTTGGCACGGAACTTCGTGTACGCGTCGGTCTGGGTGTCCTCCCAGTCCTTGGTGGCCGCCTTCTCGTAGGGTGCCGCGAAGTTGTTCATGTAGTTGACGATGTTGCTCACCCAGGATGTCTCGTCGCTCAGAGCTTCTTGTGCCCTGTTGAACTGCTCCTCGGTGAACGTCACCGTCGTGCCGGGCACCTGTACACACCTCTTGGGCTTGTCCACGCCCTTCGGGCAGTCCCATGTGAGGTCATTGATGGAGTCGCTGACCGACGCCCAGTCGTAGTCCTGGGTCCAGTACGCGGTGCGGGGCTGGGAACCCAGCCTGGGGGTCGTGTGGTTCCCGATCCAGGCGATCGCCGGGTTGCCCGCCTCGGGCCACGCCGAGGCGCCCGGTGCTGCGAGCAGGACCTTCTGCAAGGTGTCGTTGGGTGTCAGTTCCTCACTGCTGGCAGCGGGTCTGAACGTCGACGTGGTGTCGGGGTTCAATCGACCCTGGATCACGGGGTTCGTGCCGCGTGCCTCCTCGCCCTCGCCCTCGTCGGCGCCTCCCCACCCGATCAGGGTGTACTGCTGACCCTTGGTGACCGCGGCCGTGTTGAACGTGTGCTTCGTCCCGCCCACCGCGGCGATCGCCTCAGCCAGGCGTTTGGCCACATCGCCGGTCGCCTGGGGTCCGATCAGCAGTTCCTGTCCATCGGTGGCGGAGTTGATCATCACGATGTCGCCCGACCCGAAATGTGTCTGCAGGAAGGCGATCATCGCGTTCGCCTGCGCGGTGGCGTCCGGACCGTTGGTCACGAAGGCGTCGTGGTCCTTGCGTGTCAGGTCATGGCCTTCGAACACGTCGACGGTGTAGCCGGCAGCGCCTGTGAACGCACTGCCGTACTGCTTTCCGTCCATCTCGACGGTGGTGCCACACCCAGCCGCCGAGCAACCCCTTCCGACCCGCGTCGAGAAGGTCGTGCTGCGCGGGTCCAGGTACTGGTAGTCGTCCCAGCGGTTCTTGATGAGGTAGCCGTCGAGGCGTCCGGTGCCCGACGGGCGGTAGTTGTAGGTGGCGCCGCCCTTCTGCATCCCCGGCACGCCGATCATCGACACCTCGCCGGAGCAGACGAGGGCCTTGGGCGGTGTCGGGCCGCCGATGGCGACGAGATCCCGGAAGATGCCGCCGTCGCTTTCGCCGCTTCCGTAGAACGGGTGGGCTGAGACGATGACGAGGTTGTCCGGCGTCAGCTTCGCGACGATGTCCTGGATGTACTCGATCTTCGGGGCGCTGTCGCCCGGTGCGATGGTGCAGTCGGAGTTGACGCAGACCCCGAGAAGCTTGTTCCCCCGGGGCGCGAGCTCCAGGCTCTTGCGGTCCAGTACGAGTACCTGCGCGGTCTGGTCGCGCATGTCACCGGCCGCGCGCGGGCTGGCGTAGAAGGTGTCGCCGACCTGGATCCCCGGGTATCCGTCCTTGTCTGTCGCCATGGTGTTGATCGGGACCATCGGCGCATCGACGGCGGCGACCTCCATGACGTCAGAGGTGGTGCGACCGGCCTGCCGGGTGGTGAGGCGGACCCGGTACGTGCCGGCGACGTCCGTCTTCAGCCGTGGGGCGCGCAGGCGGGCCGGTCCCTTGCGCGCGGTGCTGCCCTTGGGTGCACGAAGCACGGTCCAGGTGCGCCTGATCCGGGTGCCCTTCGCGCTGGGGTGGGACTTCGCCACCGCCTTGAGACGCACCGTCGACCCGGCCTCCGTCGTGCGGTCGCGTCCGGCGCCTGCCAGTGGGCGTTTGTGGGTGACACGGAATGTCGAGGTCGCCGTGCGCATCTTCCCATTGGCGGCAAGGACCCTGACCCGTAGCGTGTTCTTGCCGTGGCGCAGACCGTGGCTGGCCGACGCCGTCAAAGAGAACGTCTTCGGGCTGGCGGTTCGCAGGTACTTCTTGATCGGGGAGCCGTTGAGACGGGCCGCTTCGACGGTGGTGCGCTTGCCGGTCCGCACCGTGACACGCACAGGGTGTGCAGTGACGCGGGCTGCGTTCTTGGGGGACAGGGAGAGGCGCGCCTTGAGTTTCTTGCGCTTGGGTCGCTGGGTCTCACGGGCGTCCCGCGCGGCCCCGGGTTTCTTCGCCGTCACGCTGCTGTCCGGGGCAGGTTGCGTGGCAATGGCCCCGGGCGCGACGACGAGAGCGGTCAACGGCACGGCGACCGCCACCATGCTTGCCACGAAGCGTGCACGCATTGCTGAACCTCCATGAGGATTCCCGGGAGTGTTCACGGTAACCGTGCAGCGTCGATACGTGCCGCCATGTCACACAACCGTTACGTCTGCTCGGTCAAGGGTGCCGGTCGCGCGCAAGCCTCTACAGTGACCACGAGGAGGTGCGCCCTTGATCGAGATCACCTGGCAGTACGACCCGGACGCCGACATGGTCGAGCGCGTTCCGGAGACGGCTGAAGAAGCCATGCTCATGCTGCACATGGGGAACTCCGCCTTCGCCGAGATGGGTCGCGCGCGCGGCGATCACCGATACGTCATCCCGATCACCGCCGAGGAGCTCGGACTGGGGGACCGGCCGGGTGAGGCTCCTTCGCAGGAGCCGATGGCCGTGGTGCTGGGGTGTGCCGACGCCCGCGTGCCGCTCGAACTGGTCTTCTCGCAGTCCGCCAACGACCTGTTCGCCGTCCGGGTTGCCGGCAACATCCTCGGCTCCGACTGCGTCGGGAGTATGGACTACGCGGTCTCACAGTTGCCGAGCGTCCGGCTGCTCGCGGTGGTCGGGCACACCGGGTGCGGCGCGGTGCAGGCAGCCGTGGACGCATACGTCGCGCCCAACACCTACCTGGGTCTGTCGGCCAACCTGCCGTTGCGGCGGATCGTCGACACCGTGGTGCCGGCGGTGCACGGCGCGGACGTCGCACTGCGCGAACACTACGGGGCCGACGTGGTGTTCCGGACCGGGTACCGCGCGGCGCTGGTCGACGCTGCCGTTGTGGTCAACGCGGCGATCGCGGCCGATGCGATGCAGCGGATCTTCGCCGAGCACCTCGGGGAGCGGCTCGGTGCGGCGTTCGGCGTGTACGACCTGGCGAGTCGGCTGGTGGGGCTGCCGGACCTGCAGATGGACTGGCGCCACGGGCTCTTTCCACCACCGCCGGCCGAGCAGATGCCCGACTTCGTCGATGCGGTGGTGCGGTCTTTGCACATCCGGGCGCTGCTCGGCTGAGGTGCTGCGGTCGCGACTTGGCTGGGGAGCAGATTGCGTACAGGACCACTAGGTGGTCGGAAGTGCAATCTGCTGGCGAGGGCGGCCGGCGTGTCGGTCAAACCACCTGCAGGCTGCGTTTCGACAAGCCGAAGGCGTAGCCGTCGATCTCGGTGGCGACCTCGCCGTCCGCCGCACCTAGAGTCACGAACAGCGGTGTGAAGTGTTCGACCGTGGGATGGGCGTAAGGCAGGCCCGGTGCATGCGTTTGGAAAGCGGCGAGTTCGTCGAGATCACGTCGGGCCAGCGCCTCGGCGGCCCAGTGGTCGAATTCCCTCGACCAGCCCGGGACCGCGTTGCCGTAGAACATCTCCGGTGTCAGGAATGGCAGCCCGTGGGTCATGAAGCCGGAGCCGATCACGAGGATGCCGCGCTCGCGCAGCGACTTCAACGCCGCGCCCAGCCGCAGGAGCTCGGCCGGGCGTTGCGTGGGCAGTGACAGCTGCAGAACGGGGACGTTCGCCCCTGGGTACATGACCTTGAGCGGGACCCAGGCGCCGTGGTCGAGGCCACGACTGGCGTGCTGGTGCACCGGCCACTCGTCCGGCAGTGTGGCGAGCACCTCTGTGGCCAGCGCGCTGGCCTCTGGGGTGTCGTAGCGCATCCGGTAGTAGCGGGGGTCGAACCCGCCGAAGTCGTACACGACGTCGCGCGGTGTCACGGCGCTGAGGCTCAGCGGAGCAGCTTCCCAGTGCGCGGACACGATCAGGATCCCCTTGGGCACGGGCAGTTCGTCCGCCCACTTCGACAACTGCTCGATCCATACGGCGTCTTCGAACAACGGCGGCGCGCCGTGGCCGATGTAGAGGGCCGGGAGGGCCTGGTCACCCTCCGCCCACGCCGTACGCGAGGCCTCGCGGCGCAGCAGGTCGGGCAGCTTCTGCTCGTACGCGATCTCGGGGGACATGATTGAAGCTTAAACTAGTCTATGGCCGGTGTACAGGCTGCCACCCGCTCCTCCTAGGCATCCGTGAGCACTTAACAGGTCCGGGAGCGGTTCGGAGGCGCACAACCGCTAACCAATCTGCCAAGTGCTCACGGATCGCAAGGCCGTCGGTGAGCGGGTCAACAAGGTGGCTGTGCCGGGGGCGGAGACCCGCCGAGCCAACCTCGTGTGCGTTCTCCAACCTCAAGCGCCACTCAAGGTCGAACGCGGTACTTCTTCACCCGCTTGAACGGTTCGTAGTCCCGCGTGCCCTTCGCGAACTGCGTCACGATGACCAGGACCGGACGGTTGCCGAATACCTTGACCCGGATCGTCCCGCTCTTGGCCTTGCGGACCTTGCAGTAGCTGGCCTCACCGGCCGCCGAGGACTGCAGCGGACGGCAGCGCACCTTCGTGCGGATCTTCTGACCCTGCTTGGTCTTCGTCGCGGGCAGCACGCTCGGGTCGGGTGGCAGTTTGTCGGCCGTCTGCGGCGCACGCTCGACGCGCACGGAATCGGTGGCCTTGTTGTTCGACGGGTCGGTGTCCTCGATGGGTGAGGTGACCTCCGCCGGGTTCACGACCTGCGGGAAGGCGCCGCTGACCACGTCCACCCGGATGCTGAACTGCGCACTCTGACCGACGAGCAAGCCGGCCGGCAACTCGCAGACCACCGTCTGGCCACTGGCGGTGCACGCCCACCCGTCGCCGGTGGCGGACACGAACGCGTTGCCCTTGGGTAGCGTGTCCGTCACACGGATCGGGCCGGGATTGTCCGACGGGCCGTTGTTGGCGACGAGCACGTTCCACGTGCCCTGCCTGCCGATCTTCCACGGCCCGCCGGTGTGGGTCTTCGTGATCGCGAGGTCCGCCTTGGCGACCACGTCAACGGTCGACGTCGCGGGCTCCGGCTGCACCTCTTGGGGGGAAGTCGTCGTCACAGTGGCGGTGTTCTTCAGGGTCGTGCCACCGGGTACCGACTTGTCGACATCCGCGGTGATCACGATGTCGGAGGGGGACGCCGAAACCGGGAAGTTGGCGCGGGTGCAGGTCACGACGCTGCCCGCCCCGACGTCGCAGGTCCAGCCCGGTCCGGTGGCAGACGTGGCGCGCAGACCGGCTTCGAGCTGGTCGACCACTTGGACGTTCTTGGCCTTGGCCGGTCCGGCGTTGGTGACGGTGATCGTGAATTCGGTGCTACGTCCGGCCGTGACCGGGTTCGCGCCGGTGGTCTTCTTGCTGATCCCGAGCTGGACGTCGGCCACCACCGGATCCTCGACGGTCGACGTGTTGTTCCCCGGGTTCGGGTCCTCCGTGGTCGGCGTCACCGTCGCGCTGTTGACCGCGGTGTCGCCGGGGCTCTCGAGGACGTCGACGGTGACATTGATGAGCGGCGCCTGCTCGTTGGGCGCGAGATCCGTCTCGAGGACGCAGGTCAGCGTGTCGGTCTCGCCACTGGTCGGGCTGCAGTCCCATGCTCCGGCGTCGATGGCGGCGATCGACAAACCGGCCGGCAGCGTGTCCACCACAGTGATGTCCTTCACCGACACCGACGGCCCGAGGTTCGTCACGGTGAGCGTGTAGGTGACCTGACCGCCGACCACGTAGGGCTGTGTCCGTGTCTTGACGATCGACACGTCGGCCAGCGGTCGGGCCGTGACCTCGTCGGTGGCGGTGTTGTTCTCGGGGTCGGGGTCGTACGTGCTGCCCCCGACCTCGGCGGTGTTCTCAAGAAGCCCGGTGGTGGCCGGGTCCACCCAGACCGTCAGTACCAGGTCCTCGAGGCTGGCGTCCTTGGCCAGCGTCGCCGCGGGGTTGGTGCAGGTGACGACCTGTCCGACGGCGTTGCAGGACCAGTCCCCGGCGTCGTGTCCGCGGTACTCCACGCCGGTGGGCAGCGTGTCGGTGATCGTGAACGGTCCAACGCTGGTGTCGGGGCCGTTGTTCGTGGCCTTGAGGATCCACTCGAACTCGGTGCCCGGCACGACCTCGTCGGGATCGATCCCCGGGTTCAGGTTGTCGTGGGTCTTCGTCAACGCCAGATCCGCCGACGCGATCTGCGTGTACGCGTCGTCCGGCTCGGAAGTCCCGGTTCCCCAGCCCTGTCCGGCGGGGCCCAGCGTCCATGTGGTCAGCGCCGAGTTGGTGTGACGGGTGCCGATACCCACCCCGGGATCGTCGACCACGCCCTGCCCGGGGATCGCTTGGAAGGTCAGGGTCAGGGTCTTGCCGGTCGGCAGGTCCGCGATGTCGTTCCACGCGATGTTCGGCGCTGTCCCAGTGGGTTCCTTGCCGGCGGGGGTCCCGCCGGTGACGACCCATTGCGCCGAGTCGGCCTTGTACGACCAGTTCGGTGGCAAGGTGTCGGCCACGTCGACCCCGTAGGCGGTCGTGCCCGAGGCGTTCGTGACCACGATGGTCCAGGTGTACGGCTCGCTGATGTAGGCCAGCGGGGCCGAGGCGTCCTTGGCGATCGTCAGGGACGGCAGGACCGGCGTGACCCTGGCGGTGTCGCTGATCGGCCCGTACTTGCGCCCCTGCTCGTCCGGCAGGCTGAAGTACTCGGTGACGGTCGCGGTGTTCGTCTGGTCGCCGCTCGCGGGTGCCTTGAGCCGCGCGGTGAACGACAGTGTCTTGTCGGCACCCGGTGCCAGTGACGTGATCGACCACGTGATCGTGCTGCCGCTGACCTGGCCGCCGTCGGACGGGCTGCCGACGACCTCGATGCCGGCGGGGATGTCGTCGGTGACAGTGATGCTGTTCGCGGTGCTCACGTTCTCGCCGGAGGCGTTGGAGACCTTGAGCGTGTAGGTGAACTCCTGGCCTGGGGTTGCCGTGATGGCGTCCTCGGCATCGACCTTCTTCACGATCGACAGCGACGGCTCGATGATCCCGACGGTGTCGGACACCGGAACGGTCTTGTTGGGCAACGCCTCGAAGCCGGCGATCGTGGTGGGCTGGGGGTCCACCGCTGTCGAGCTCCAGTACGGCGTGGCGCTGTTGGTCAACGTCGCGCCCGCGATGTTGCCGGGCAGGTCGGCGACGACCGCGGTGTAGGTGATGGTCAGCAGACGGTCACGGGCGTCCGAGGGCACGTCGCCGAAGGACCATCCGATCTTCTGGCCCGACGGGGTCAGGGCGCTGCCGCCCACCGGGGGCGCGCACGGCGAGTCATCGGGGTACGAGCACGTGACGCTGACCTCCTGCGCCGAGGTTGGATCCACACCGGTGGGCAGGGTGTCGATGATGCCCAGCGAGTAGTAGTCCACGTCGGCGTACAAGGTCCCACTCAGCACAGAGGTGAACGTCTGCCCGATGGTGGCCTTGTCGGGCGTGGTGTCCTTGTCCGGCGCGAGTCGCGGGCTGGTGATGGTGGCGGTGTCGGAGGTCGTGTAGGTCCGCTCGCCTGCGACGGTGCCGGGCATGCTTGTTCCGGTCAGGGTGGCCGTGTTCTCGTAGTCCTGCGCCGAGGGAACACTGCCGACGAGTTTGGCCGTGTACTCCAGGGTGAAGGTCTCGTCGGCATCGATCTTGGAATCGTCCACGGTCAGCCGGATCCCTGTGTTGGCGCATGTCGGGCTGCCTACTTCAGTCGCGGTGGTACCGGCGGGCGCGGTGATGCCGGTGATGTCCAGCGGGGCAGGCAGACAGTCGATCAACTCGGGGTTGTGCAGTTTCGACCACCCGGCGGCATTGCCGATCACCACGGTGTAGGTGACCTCTTCACCTGCGCTCTGCAGTTGCGTCGGGCTGGCGGCCTTCGTCACCGACGGGTTCGGCTGGACGATACTGACGTTCTTGCTGCCCGACTTCGTGATCGCCGTTCCGGTGTCGACCGCTGGGTAGCTGGTGAACCTGGCGGTGTTCGATTTGGGCACACCGGTTCCGGGCGCGGGCGGCACGAGGCAAGGAGCCGCGGCACAGGTCACGGCGCTCGGCTGAACCTTGGCGGTCACCTTGACGTTGACGAGCTGGTCGGTCGTGGTGTCGTTCTCGTAGGTCTGGGGAAAGACCAGCTCCCCCTTGGGATTGGTGGCCAGGTCCGTGTCGAACGTGAACCCGCCCGGTAGTGCCCCGCCATCGAGGTCGGCGCTGTCGATCGAGATGAGCGCGACCCCGGATGGGATGACGTCGTCCCTCAGGACACCGCGGTACACGGTGGTTCCGGCGGGAATCTTGGCCGTGTAGGTGTACTGGATCGTCTCACCGATCGTGGCCTGTCCGGTCAGGTTGTTTCCGGTCTCGTTGACCGAGGTTGAGGCAACCTTCGTGACGGTCACATCCTGCGTGATCACCCACGACGGGTCTTTCGCCTCGGGTGCGTCCCAGTCGGCCTCGGGAACGGTGGTGTCGATGTTGTTCTCGGGGTAATACGTCGCCACCACGTCCGTGACATCCGTGAAGGCATCCATGCTGCGCACGTACGCGGTGTTGTCGAACCGCGCGCTCACGCTCGTGGGATCGGGGATGTCCATGTCGTACAGGACCGACAGGGTCTCGTCGGGCGCGATCGCGTAGACGGCGGTGTTGTCCGGCGTCGGGAAGGTCCACTTGATGTAGGCGCTGGCGCTCTGGCCGTTGACCGGTGGGGTGACGCACTGCGCGATGCCGCCCGGCAGGGGCTGCGCTGCACCGCCACTGGTCGGGATGTAGCGGAAGTTGTCGACGGCCGTGCATGCGATCCCGGGGGGAAGCACGTCCCAGGTCTGCACCCCTCGCACCGAGTACTCGATGTCGGGATCGTCGGGGAAGCCGTCGTTCTTGATGTCCACCTGGAAGGTCGCGGTCGAGCCCTGCCGCACGACTTTTCCGTCAGCAGGTGGGTTGAACGTGGCGGCCGGGTTCGAGGTGGCGGCGACCCCCTTCTTGATGGTGAGGTTCGGCGGCGGGGCGAGGCTGAAGTTCTCCTCGTCACGGAACGACTGCGCCTCACCGGCCGTATTGACCGTGCGCATCTTCATGAGGTTGCCGGTGAGCTCCGGGGCGTCGTCGCCGGCCGGCTGCAGCACCCGTGCGGCGAAGACCACTTCGAAGGTCTCATCCGGGTCGACGAATCCGCCGGTGCCCAGGGTCCACTTCAGGGGTCCGGAGTCGTCGAAGGTGAACGGGGTGGTGTTGTTGCCGGTTGCCGTTGCGCTGCCCGCGACGTACTCGGTTCCCGTCGGCACGAAGTCTCCGACGATGGCGTCCTTGGTCGAGATCGACGGGAAGTCCACCCGCAGTTTGAAGCAGAGGATGTCGCCCTTGCGGAAGGTGCTCTGGGCGTCGGTGAAGTCGGCCGACTGCCCGTACGCGTCGCCGACAGCGGGGTCGCAGTCCATGCCTTGCACACCCGGGTTCGCAGGCCGCGGTTTCATCTGCTTGTCGAGGCTCGGCTGGGCGCTGGTGAGCCCGTCCTGCGAGGCGTCGGTGACCTGCTGGGTGCCGGACTCGATCGGCACGACGTCCGGGACGGGGGTGGTGTCGCCGATCAGGGTGGCGGTGTTCTCGAAACTGTCGCCAGCGACTGTCGGTGCGCCGGTCGCACGGTAGGTGGTGAGCATGCGTGCGGGGAGGGTCACGGTGGTCCGTTTGTTGTTCGAGACCGTTACCGGGTCCAGGTCGATGTCATAGCGCTTCTCGGCGGCGTTCCAGGTCACCGAGGCGTAGTCGAGCGGGCCGGCCGTCCCGCCGTCCGTGCTGACAGTCGGCCCGGCTGTTCCTGCTGCGCACCCGGCCTGGCCGGAGTAGCTGTCCGTGAGGCTCAGCGGGCAGAAGCCGTCCGGCAACCGGTCGGTGAGGACGATTCCGGATCCGTCCATGTACTCACTGGCGTCGATCTCGAAGTTGAAGGTGACGATGTCGCCGGGCACGAACGTGCTCTTGTTCGCACGCTTGCGCATGCGGATGTCCTCGATCTGCACCGACTCCGTGTCGGTGACCGTGACCTGCTGCTCCGGGGAACCGGTGAAGTAGCCGGTGCCCTCGACGTGGTTGGTCAGACTGCGCTCGATCAGGCCCTCACGCGTAGAGGCGCCGGTGGTGTTGTTGTCGAGGTTCGAGCCCTGCTCGCCGGTCGTCGGCGGGGTCTGGCCCTCCCACGTCATGGTGTTCTCCTGCAGCGGGATTCCAGCCACGTACTTGATCTCGTAGTCCTCGTCAGGAGCAAGGGTTCCGACGGTCCAGGTGACGGCTGTGTAGACGCCGGTGAGGCTGCCGGGGTTCTCGACGGTCTCCACGCTGTCCGGGGTGGGGCAGGGGATGGGGTCGATGGCGGGCACACCCAGAGGTCCGGAGTTCGGGTACTCCTCGGTGACCACCTGCGAGTTGTCCACGTTGCCGCACCCCAGGAACTCCAGGCCGGCGGGGATGTAGTCGGTGATCGTGATGTCCTCGGTAGCGACGACCTTGTTGTTTCGTACGCGCAACGTGTAGACGGTGCGCTGGTCGTGGACACCACGCAGGAGCTCGCCCTCTAGGCTGGGCTCCTCCTTCTCGATCACGAAGGGATCGCGCGTGGTGGTGGCAGTGTCGCTGGCCTGGCTGGTCGCGTTGATGGGCGCGCCGTTCGCATCGAACTTCGGCACGGTGCGTTCGTTGCTCTGGCCCGCGACCGTGGCGGAGTTGGTGTCGACCGGCACGATGGTGTCCGGTAGAGGTGTCACCCGCTTGGCGGTGAAGGAAAGGGTGAAGTCGGAGTTCGCCTGCAGGTCGGTGACGTTGGTCCATGCCAGTACCTGCTGGCCACTGCCGTTGGTCGTGATCGTCGGCTCGCCGGCTGACGCGGGGCTGGTTGGGGCCTTGTACTCGAACCCCGGCGGAAGGACGTCGGAGAACCCGACGTTGTACAGCGGGTCCGGACCGGCGTTGGCGGCGGTCAGTTCGTAGGGGATGTCGTCGCCGAGCAGGACGGATGCCGGTGCCGTCTTGTTCAATGTGAGGGTGGAGTCAGCGGCCGCCGGGGTCGTCGCCACCGCCGTGAGGCCACCGACAAGTACTGCCAGCGCGCCGAACGCGCCCAACCATCTCTTCGCCATTCGAGTCCCCAGGCCTTCCGATACGAGCGCCCTCATTATTCCGGGTCGCGCTGTCCCGCGTCAAGTAGTTGGCAGGATCTTGTTGGTTTCGAATGTGGGGATGGTGGGGTCGGCCAGGCCCAGGTGCACCTCCTGTGGCCGGTTCCAGGCGATGGCTTCGTGGGGTCTGACGGTGTTGTACTCGGTCCTGTAGTCCTCAGCCCGTTCAGCGAGCATGACCGCGTCGGTGATCTCGTCGAGGTACAGCCGTTCGTATTTCAAGGTCCCGAAACCACGCTCGCGGGAGCCGTTCTGCCCCGGTGACTTCACGCGGGTCCGGACGTGGGCCAGTTCGGGGTGGGTCGCGATGAACGACTCGAAAGCGAATGATCGGAACGGCCCGCCGTTGTCGGTCACGATGGTGAGCACCGGCTTGAGTGCACCGGTGTTCGGGTCGACCGGGCAGGTATCGACCAGCCGGTGGCCGAACAGCCTTTCGTAGTCGGCCAGCGCGATCTGGACAGCCTCGATCGCGTCGTACTTGTTCGCGGTCGGCGACACATGAAACGGGTACTCGAACTTGGAGAAGTAGTCCCGGCAGCCAGCCAGCCGCCAGGTGCCACCGGTGGTGGTCTCGAACTCCGAGAAGTCCAGCTGCCACACCTGATTCGGTCCGGTCGGGTCGTGCGCGAACGCGGCCTTGCGCCGTTGCGCCAGGTCGCGGCGTTCCTTCTGATAGGCCACCGGCAGGATCAAGGCCTCATCGCGCAGCAACCGCAGCACGGTGGCCTGAGACACGACGTGACCGTCGTGACGGGTCATCGCCCAGATCTTGCGATGACCCCACCCGGGATGGGCCAGGGCATGCTTGATCACCGGTTGGCGTGCTGCCTCCCGGGCAGGGCGCGGCCAGGGCCCCTTCCCACAGGCCCCGCAACGGGCTTTGGCCTGCCAGCGCCGCCAGGTGCGTTCGGGCATGTCGAACAGTTCGCAGAACCTCGCGGTCGACATGCCCGCCTGCACGCGGATCACCTCGAGGTCCTCGAAGGGCCCAACCGGCCCTCCGCGGACTTCTTCCACACCCGGATCTCCACCGCGGCCTCACCGAGCGCCTGGGTCAGCTCGGCCACCTCGGCCTCCAGCTGGGCCTCCCGGCTCGACGGGCCAGACTTGCCCGCTGCCAGCGCGGTCTTACCGGCCTCCAGGAACTCGGCCTTCCACCGGCCAATCGACTGCTCCGACACCTTCTCCCGCCGGGCGGCCTCGGCAATACTCATCTCCCCGGCCAGCACGCTCAACACGATCCGGGTCTTCTTCTCAACAGGAATCGATGGGGGTCTTCCCATGCTCAGAACACTCCTTCAGGACTGACATAAACGTCCTGCCACTAAGTCTGACGCGCGACAGCGGTCGGCCTTTGCCGCCTGAATGAGTCGAGTGGTCTCGATCTCAGTTGCGCCTGACCCCCAGGGATGGATCGCCCGGTGTGCACCCCGGGGGCTGGGAATTCCCGCTGATCGTGAAGTCGCCGCAGGTGAAGATGAGTTCCTGCGCGCTGCCGATCCCGTAGGCGACCACGACGACCACCGCCACCGCCGTGATCACTGCGCCACGCTCGCGCCAGGTCGCATCCTCGGCGAGGTCGGGGGCGGCGAACCGGATCAGGATGGCGGCCATGGCGGGGGCCCCGACGAGGGTGACCAGCGTGCCGAACCAGGCCAACTCCGGGCGTGAACCGGGGGCGAACTCGATCGCGAGCAGCAGCCACAGGGTCGGGGTCAGCAACCCGAGCGCCCACCAGCCGACGCTTCGGCGCACGGCCCCTGAGACCACCACGAGCACGAAGGCCGCCGTCGCGACGGCCCACAGGCTGAGCAGTTGCGGGAAGAAGACCGTGCCCCAGGCGCCGAGCGTGAACGCGGGCCACCAGGCGATCGAGCTGAACGCGACGACGCCGACACCGGCCAGACGCAGGCTCGGTGTGGTGGGCATCGAGGTCTCATCCATCACGGTGAGACTACCCGGGTCGCAACGGCGCCGGGCTCGTGCCGACGTTGATCGTCGAGCCCTTACCGGTTTCGGGGTCAGGAACGCATAGCCCCGCAAGAACCGATGCGGCGATGGTGGATGGGTCAGCCGGAAAGGCCTTCCCCGCGCCAGTGGCCTGCCCATAGACTCCCCGTCCATGGGAGGAAAACTGATCATCGTCGGGGTGGCCGCTGGACTGGTGCTTTCGGGCCTGGCTAGCGCGGCGCACGCAAGTGATGACGTGACTGTTTCGGACACGCGCGTGATCGCCGCCAGGGCCGACTTGGACGCCAGCCCGTCGCCGGCGGTGTACCTCGACGCGCACGGGCAGTTGTTCGGGCTCCCAGGCATCCGCATCGACGACCCGAACGCGAACCTCGACAGCACGTTTCAGGGCCAGTTCTTCGAATCCCAGTCCGGGACCTGGCTCTCGGTCGTGGCCCTGAACCGCTCGACCCTGAAGCCGGTCTACGCGAAGAACTACTCCTGTCCCCAGGTGGTGGGGCAGAAGCGTTACGACGCCGGTGAGAAGGCCGCCGCGCCCTGCATCGCTGCGGTGCAGAAGGACTTCACAGACAACAAGCTCAACGAGAAACACCTTGTGGTCGCGACGAACTTCGGTGAGTACGGCAACGAGCAGGCGCCCTACGGGGTCGTCAAGGCGCTCAAGCCCATCGGCGTGGACCGTGCGTGGTGGTGGGCTGACGAAACCGGGTTGACGCCGGGCACCTTCAGCGCTGTCGGGGTGCCGGGCTCGAAGCCCGGAGACGCACACCAGGTGAACGGCAATCCGTGGGAGAAGGACACCCTGGCGGTCCGGACGATGCTGGTCCGCAACACCCGTGGCCTGTACGACGTGATGCCCAACGACCGCATCTCCTTCGTGACAGACGCCAAGGCGTCGGATGCAGACACACATGTCGTCCGCATCGATGAGAAGCCCTACAAACAGAAGGTCTCGGGCGGCGGTTATCACGTCGTGTGGATGAACCGGGCTGCTGCCGGACCGGCGCAGTTCGACGTCCAGCAGGACTTCTTCGCCACGCAGGACAAGGGCCGCTCGGAAGTGCAGCGCATGAACGACCGGATAAGGGACATCGCAGGCCATCAGGCGCTCGGCTTCGTGGTGTCGGTGGGGCAACCGCTGCCCAAGGACCTCGACTACCTCACTGCCATCGCCCTGGACGACCTGGTGGATGCTCTCGAGTGGCTCGGCGCCACGCGTAACGGTGCGTACGGCCCGTTGGACCGCAAGACCGCCCGCGGTCAGTCCTACTCCCTCGTCGGGTGGGGTGCCGGACCGGGCGTGGAGAGCACCCACCAGACCAAGCCGGCGCTGGCAGGCGCACCGAAGAGCAGCGCGTGCGCGAAGGCGAAGAAGCGCGCGAAGACGCCGAAGGCCAAGAAGCGCGCGCGCACACTCTGCAAGAAGGCTTCCTCTGTGCAGGGTGAGACCCGTCTGAAGGCACTGCCCCGTGCATTGCGCGAGGCAGAGAACAACGCCGGCATCGCTGGCTGGCTGAGCCGCGACAACCAGTGGCGGTACGCCCCGACCGTGACCCTCGACGGGGACGTCGACCCGGACATGCCGGCGGTGACGGTCCTGTACTCCGAGCCCGGAGCGTGGCCCGGTGATGACGACGATGCGTTCACCCGCGCCCTCGCCGATCTTGGCAGGAAGGCCAACCTCGGCCAGGATCCGCGGGCCCAGTACTGGACGCAGGCCTACAGTGCCGAGTACTGGAGCAACCGCCTCGATGATGTCCGGCAGGCCAAGTACCAGCAGACGCCGTTCTACTCGGCGAAGGTCTTCGAGTCGGCGCAGGACCAACTGGTCAAGGAGATCAAGTGGGTCCGCGAGACCTACGGTTACTACGCGCGTCTGGCCAAGCCCTACGAGTCCGCCGGACTGCAGACCTGGGCGAAGATGACCGCGGTCGCCGACAGCATCGACAAGAGCCTGGAGGTCCCGAACGCGCAGAAGGTCGCCGCGAACGTGCTGACCATCACCCGCGCCGCGGCCGAACTGGCGGGCGAGCTCCCGGGCGTAGGAAAGGCCGTGAGCGTGGCGATGGCCTCGTTCGACCTCGCGGCGGAGGTCGCCGAGGTGGGGGCGGGGGAGGGCCTCGACGACGACTACAGCGCGAAGGTCGCCGAGTTGGGGGAGAAGACCGCCGACCGGCTCGACGAGGCCACGACCACCGTCGGTACGACGTTCCCCCGCATCGTGGTGTCCGACTACGCGAAGCTCAAGCGCGTGGGGCAGTGCGCCGGCACGTCCGACGCCTGCAAGGACGTCAACGACTGGCAACTCACCCCGGAGGGGCTGAAGGAGACCAGCGAGCAGTTCCGCACGTCGATGTCGGTGATGTTCTACCAGTCCCTGATGCCGGCCAAGTACCGCGTGTTCTACATGGGCGCCGGCCCGCGCACGCAGGTCAACAGCGCGATCTGCGCGCTGAACCTCAAGGACATCGTGAACGGTTTCAAGCCGTGGAAGGATGCGCCGGCGCGGGCTTCTGTGCCGGTCCGCCGGTACGCGTCGAACCTCGCGAACGACGAGGGCCTCTACAACATCCTGGCCTTCGGGGAGACGAAGAACGACTACAAGTTGTTCAACGAGTTGTCCTACCCGTCAGCAGGTTCCCTGGCGCCGCTGTTCGGCACGGGCAAGGAGCAGCTGGGCGTCGATCCCGAGGGCTTCGTCCGCGCGGCCTGGAGCGAGTGGGCCAACGGGAACAGGTGGTGTGTGTGGGACAAGAACTCCGCATCAGCCACGCGGGACACTGTTGTGCCGCCCGCGCAGAAGGAGAGCCTCGGCCACGGCTTCTTCAAGGACGTCAAGGCGCGCGTCGTCAATGACACCGGTCACACGATCTGGGTGGCGAAGTACCTCGAGGTGGACGACAAACGCAACTGGCAGGAACTCGGCCATGGCGAGCACTTCGACGTCAGCAGTGACGGCTGGCTGCCCACGATGGTCCGGGTCGGGGTGATGTTCGAGAACCCGGCGATCAGGAATCCCGCGGAATGGCAGGACGAGTTGCAGTTCATCAATCCCATCGGTACCGCGTACGTGTGGCACGAGCGCACCGACGCGTGGTCGCACTTCTGGCCCATGGATGAGAAGGTCGCCCGCGGATCGAGTGGGTGGAAGGACTTCTCGTATCAGAGCAACGGGTATCCCTACAACCTGTGGATGAAGCGCGACAACGACGACCCGTACTACAAGTACTTCACCGTGGCGTTCAGCCTGCGGCCCAGCTCACCGCTGCCCCCACCGGGCCCGCCGTGGGAGTGACCCCTGGGTAGGCGTCGGGCCCGCGGGGCGGTGACCCCGTGGGTAGGCGTCGGGCCCGCCGGACGGTCGGTTCTCCGGTAGCCGTCGGGTAAACCGGCGGTGAATGGAGGATGATGCAGGCATGCGGGTGCCGGTGCTGGAGTGGATCAGGTCCTATCCGGCCCGCTGTCTCGGCGCCGACATCATGGCCGGTGTCGTGGTGGCCGCACTGGCGATGCCGCAGTCCCTGGGTTACGCGGGGATCGCAGGAGTGCCGGTCCTGGTCGGGCTCTATTCGATCCCGCTGGCGCTGATCGCGTACGCGGTTTTCGGTTCGTCGCCGCGCTTGGTGGTCGGGCCGGTGTCCACGGTGTCGGTGTTGTCAGGATCGCTGGTGGCCGATCTGTCCGGCGGAGATCCGGCCCAGGCGGTCGCGATGACCTCGGCCTTGGCACTGTCTGCCGGGGCCGTGCTCATACTCGGCGGCTTGCTCAAACTGGGCTGGGCCGCCGAGTTCATGTCGCGTCCGATCGTCACGGGTTTCGTGTTCGGGTTGGTTCTCTTGATCGTCGTGGGCGAGATCCCCAACCTGCTCGGGATGCCCGTGGAACAGGGGGACGTGTTCCGGCGGCTGTGGTCGATCGTCACATCGTTGGGCGAGATCGACCCGCTGACCGCCGCGGTGGGTCTGACCGCGCTGGCGATCCTGTTCCTCGGGGCGAGGTTCCTGCCGCGGGTCCCGTGGGGCCTGCTGGTGCTCATCGGGGCTATCGCCTTGTCCGGCCTGTGGGACCTCGCCGCGCGGGGCGTGCGGACCGTGGGTGAGGTGCCGACGGGCCTGCCGCCGATCGGACTTCCGGGGATCGCTATCAGTGACCTCGGTCCGGTCGTCACCGGCGGTATCGCCCTGGCGATGGTGGGGCTGGCCGAGGGCCTGTCGGCCGCGCGTCTGCTCGCGGCCAACGGTGGCTACCGCGTGGACACCGATCAGGAACTCGTCGCCACCGGCGCGGCGAACCTTGGGTCGGGTGTCTTCGGCGGGATGGGTGTGGCCGGTTCGCTGTCGAAGACCGCGGCGGCCGAGCGGGCCGGCTCGAAGACCCAGATCACGGGGGTCGCGGCGGCGGTCATCGTGCTGCTCGCGATCGTGTCCGTGGCCGGGGCTCTGGCCCCGCTGCCCAAGGCGGCTCTGTCGGCGATCGTCATCCAGGCGGTGTGGGGACTCATGGATGTCGGTGCGCTGCGTCGCTACCGGCAGGTCCGGCGCAATGACTTCACCTCGTCACTGGCCGCCCTGGTCGGGGTGCTGCTGTTCGGTCCGTTGTACGGCCTGCTGACCGCGATCGGTCTAGCGGTGCTCGGGCTGGTCTACCGGTCCAGCCAGATCGACATGGAGATCATGGGCAAGGTCCCAGATGAGAAGGCCGCCTGGGGGAGCATCCGCAACCACCCCGAGCGCAAGACCTACGACGGCGTGATCGTGATCCGGCTGGACGCGCCGCTGTTCTGGGCCAATGCGGCACCGATCACCGAGGGGGTCCTGGAGCAGGTCCGGCAGGCCGGCGGCATCACCGCGGTCCTGCTCGACCTCGAGGCCACCAGCCAACTGGACACGACGAGTGTGGACGCGCTCGAACTCATCCGCGACCGGCTGCTGGAACAGGGCATCGAGTTGTACCTCGTGCGCGTGTTCTACCAGGCCCGCCAGGTGCTGTCCCGCTCCGGGTTCATCGAGACCCTGGGCGAGGGCCGGATGTACCACTCCATCTCCGCGGGCGTGCGGGCAGCGCGCAAGGACCTGGGAATCGACGGCAAGTCGCACCCGCAGGTGACCGACGAGGATGAACTCGAGGAGCGCATCGCCACTGAGCGGGAGACCCCAGGTGGCTACTCCGACATCGTGCAGGAGCCACGCCACTGGTGGCAGTGACCGCTCAGGTGACCGGGGGCGTGCCCTTGAGGTGCGGGGTCGGGTCCTGATCGAACTCCGCCAGTTCGACGTCCGGCAGCAACTCGGCTTCGACGTCGTCGGCGTGGATCGTGTGGCGCATCGCCCAGATGACCCAACTGCCGAACACGATGACGATCACGCCGATGACGATCACGGCCAGCACGATCGGCAGTTGCGTCAGCCAGAACATCGCGAACGCGATGGTGGCGGCGAACGGGATCGTGATGATCCAGGCCAGCATCATCTCGCCGACAACCCTCCAGTTCGCCCCCTTGCCGGAAGAGACACCCGCACCCACGACCGACGAGGCGGCGGCGTGCGTGGTGGAGATGGGGGCACCGAGGGCGGTGGCTCCGAAGATCGCGGTGCTGGCGCCGATGTTGGCCGCGGCCCCGGAGTTGGCGTGCAGGGTGGTGATTCGCAGCCCCACGGTCTCGATGATCTTCCAGCCGCCCCAGAGGGTACCGAGTGCGATGGAGGTGTAGGCGGCGATCTCCACCCACAGGGGCAGCACGATGGCGCTGCCGTCCATCGTGGTGTAGCCGGCGCCGAGCAGAAGCGCACCGATGACACCCATCGTCTTCTGGGCGTCGTTCGCGCCGTGCCCGAAGGACAGCGCCGCCGCGGAGACCAGCTGCAGGCCCTTGAACGTGGGGTGGTCGTCGTGCAACTTGAAGATCTTCTGCAGCAGGTAGACGAAGTACATGAGCACGAACGCGATGGTGAAGGCGACCAGTGGGCTGGCGATGATGCCGATTGCGGCCTTCTGCACGCTGCTCCACGAGATCGCGTCGAGGCCACCGGCGGCGAGGCCCGCGCCCACCAGACCACCGATGATGGCGTGGCTCGATGACGACGGCATCCCGATGTACCAGGTGATGTAGTTCCACGCGATGGCCGCGAAGAGGGCCGCGAAGACCACAGCTTCGCTGGCGAAGCCCTCTTTGACCGTCTTGCCGACGGTGCTGGCAACGGCGGTGCCCACGATGAACAATGCGGAGAAGTTGAAGAACGCGGAGAAGGCCGGCGCCCATTTGGCCGGTAGCGCCCGTGTGGCCACCACGGTGCCCACGCTGTTGGCGGCGTCGTGGAACCCGTTGGTGAAGTCGAACAACAACGCCACGGCGACCAGCACGATGATCGCGAGTAGTGCAAGATCCACGGGTGTCCTCCTATATGACACTGGCCCAAACTCATGGTGACGCCTAGGTCACGGAGAGGTAAAGCCCAGACGCCTTGTTCATGGGTTGTTCATGTGATCTTCGCCGGGATGTCGCTGGGTGGCGCGCCCGCCGGGATGGGGGTCACACTGACCCATGAACAAATCCCAACTGGCGATCCTCACCGACGCCGAGCGCATGCTGGTCCTCGAGACGACGTCCGAGGCGATGGCCGACCTCGACGAGGATGCCGTGGCCGCCTTGCACGACCGCATCCGCCGGGCGCGCAGCAAGTACACAGGTCAGTACCGGCGGGGTGCTGCCGAGCGGGTGTCCAAAGCGGGGGGTCGCGGTAAGGCGTTCGGGAAGAACCAGCGCGCCCGGGACAAGGCCGAAGTGTTCGAGGACGCCCTCGCCCGCGTCAGTCGCCGCCTCTCAGTTCTCGCCAAGCAGAGCGCCGCGGACCTGAAGGCGGAGCGGCTCGCCGCGGCCGCCGCGGCGAAGTCCGGTCAGAAGCCCGCCGCCGAACCCGCCCCTTCGACCTCGGTCCCGAAGAAGCGCGGGGACGCCGCTGTCCGGTCGACCCGCACCACGAAGCGTCGTGCGGACACCCGCGCCCAAGGCACCCGTCGGCAGGCCAAGCGTGACGCCAAGAACTGATCGCCCTCCGGCGTAGGGTGGCGGCATGGCCAACAGGAAATGGGCGGAGCTCACGCCCGCTCAGAAGACGGTCATCCTGACGTTGGCAA
Source organism: Micrococcales bacterium (assembly GCA_016703125.1). NCBI lineage: Bacteria > Bacillati > Actinomycetota > Actinomycetes > Micrococcales > Micrococcales bacterium. Next base: position 39,965 of record JADJCR010000007.1, read on the forward strand.
GCATCGAGATGTCGTTGACGGCCACCGCGGCCGTCGACCTCGTGCGGCGCCCGGCGTCGAAGGTGCATGGCCGCAAGGGGCTGTGGGCCCTCGCACTGTTCGTGCAACCGGTGGGGCCTGTGGCGTACCTCTGGACACATCGCCGCTGAGCCGCTGCGGGGCAGTCCAGCTCCAGCGGTTGGTGGTTCGGGCAGGGGAGGTTCAACCGGTGTGTTTCGCTCCCCGATGTCCGTTTCACTAACCCCTTCGGCTGGAGCAGAGCCGGGCGAGCCCGGCCCGTGAACCGGTAGCGTGCACGCAGAACCCACGGGAGGGACGCCATGACGACAATGCCGCAGCAGCCCATCGACAGTGTGCAGGTGCCACAGGCGGTGGGCTTGAGTCCGGAGGTGGCGTTCAACCTCGTCGGCCAAGCCGGTCTGGCGCCCATGTTCCAGGCCCGGCAGGTGCCCGGGCAGCCGCTGCCCGGTGTGGCCACCCAGTGGGGTCAGGCGCCCGCCTCGTCCGCCGGCCGGGCTCGCCTGCCCGGGGCTCCCGCCGCCCAGGTCATCGCGCAGAACCCCATGGCCGGCTCCTGGGTCCCTCGCGGGTCGGTGGTCTACATGGAGTGGTCCGAGGTGGAGTCCGCGCCGGAGAAGGGGTCCCCGGTGGGCTGGATCATCGCCGGCGTGCTCGCGGCACTGCTGGTCCTCGGTGGGCTGATCTGGTTCCTGGTCAACGGCGGCGACTCCGGTCCCGAACCGTCCGGCTCCCCGACCGCCACCCAGACCGTCACCGAGAGCCCGAGTCCGCGCCCGACACGGACCGTGACCGAGACCGCCACCGCAACGGCCACGGAGACGTCGACCCAGACGGCCACCTCGACCGCCACGGCCACCGAGACGCAGACAGCGACCGCGGAACCCCCGACCACGCCGTAGCGCGAACGCCCCGCGCGCCGGTAGCCTGGCAACCCTCGCGAGGAGGTGCCGATGGTTGAGATGTCACAAGCCGTCCACTGGGTCGATGCGGCCGGTGCCCAGCAGGGCCCGCAGCCGCTGGAAGCCGTGGTGCAGCAGGTCAGAGCCGGGACACTGCCGCCGGGGACGAACGTCTGGTGGGAAGGTGCCCCCGGCTGGACCCCGCTGAACCAACTCGGACTGGACCTCGGACAACCGCCCCCGCCTGCCAGCGCTTCCGCGGCCCTGATGAGCGGGATGGCCGACCAGGAACTCGACGACGAGTTCATCGATCTGGTCGGACGCAGTTGGGAGATGTACAAGGAGACCGAGTACGCCACCTCCATCGACGAGGCGATGCTGGGCGGCGTCATCACCGCGCTGGTGGACTGCGGGTTCGTGCTCATCGACCTTGAGACGGCCAACGCCTGGGCCGGTACTGCCGGGACCCACCGGTTGCGCTTCGAGGAGCCGGCCGACCACTCCCGCGTGAACGTGTCGCTGCAGCACCTCACGCCCGACCCGGCCGTGGCCAAGATGATCGGCCACCGGGCCTCGGCGGTCATCGGTTACGGCCAGCGGGTACCGCAGTTCAGCAAGGTCGGGCAGGCCGTCAAGCAGGAGGTGCAGAGCGGTTTCATCGCCTCCCCCGAGCCCGGCACGGTGACGTTCGACGCGGACCTCTCATCGGGTTACGTCTACGCCCAGATCGACCTGCTGCTGGAGATAGAGCGCTACGTGGACGAGCACCTCGACGTCGACCACGAACTGCTGCGCAAGCACATCGCCAGCGTCGTGTACACCATGAAGACGTTCATCCAAGCCCGGTTCGGGGAGGTGTCCTGATGGGCCTGTTCAACGCCATGACCAACTACGCGCACAAGTCCGAGTTGCGCGAGTCGAAGGACGAGATCGTCTGCGGCCAGATCGTGGCCGGGTTGTCGCACCACGGCTGGCGGCCGTACCGGATCGTGGCCGACTCCGACAAGCAGACGCTGGGCTTCAAGCTGCCCGGCGACGAGGTGCTCTCGGCGGCGTACGTGATGGTGGACCGCAAGTCCGGGTCGGGTGCGATCAGCCAGAGCATGGGCAGTCGCACGGTCATCGGGTTCACCGCGGAGATGCGCAACAAGGTCACCGACCCCGACGACCTCGCGACCATGTGGCGCACTGACTTCGCCAACCTGTTCAAGATCCCGGTGGCCGGAGAGGTCCGGGTCAACCACCAGCTCAACACCGTCAACGCGCGCACGTTCCACCTGGTGAACCTCGACGACTACGTGACCGGGTCGTCGGTGAACACCGACGCGCTCATCGGCTGGATCGTGCAGCAGTTCGACGCGCTCCGGGACAGGCTGCGGCCGCTCAAGAAGTGAGCTGGAAGCCCGTCACGACCCCACGATGCCGAGTGCGTCGACGATGGCGTCGACCACGGCGTCCAGGGAGATGCGACTGGTGTTGAGCACCATGTCGTAACGCTCCGGCAGCCGCGGGTCCCAGCCGTACATCACCATGGAGATGTCGGAACGGATCTGGTCCTCGCGCTCCTGGCGGGCCGCGGCTTCCTGCGGCGAGATGCCCTCCTGCTGCGCCGCTCGGGCGACCCGGTCCTCCACCGTGCCAGTTGAGCTGGGCGAGATCTACGCGCTCGCCTCCGCGGCCGGCGCGATCCTCCTGGTGAGCCTCGTCAGCCTCGGTGTCTCCGGGGAACTCAGCGGCTGGGCAGCGATCGCGCTCACGCTAGCCCTGCGCCTGCTGGCCATCCGACACCACTGGTCCCTGCGCCGCATCGCGGCCCGGCCGGCAGGGTGAGGTTCAGCCGCGGCCGCCCGGCTCCGGCACGACGAAGCCATCCCGGTCGGCGCCCAGGCTGAGCAGCGTCCGCTTGGTGGTCCGGTAGGCCTCGAGCAGTCGCGGATCACCGCCGGTCCGTGGCAATGCGCTCACCAGGTCGACGACCCGGGTCGGATGAGCCGCGTTGAAGGTGGGGTATCCGACGGCGTCCGTGATCACGTAGGTGCCGTCGCCCTGCCGGCTGAAGGTGAACGACGTCGTGACGCCTTCACGGTTGCGGGGCCACGACTCGTACTGCCCGCTGATCAGATTCCCGTGGCCGTACGCGATCCACATCCCGTGGATCTTCTCGACCGGCTGCACGACGTGGACATGATTCCCGATGACCAGATCCACCGTCCCACTGGCGGCCAGCCGCTGGGCTATGCGGCGTTGGCGAGCGCTCGGGCGGGCCACATTCTCGTCCCCGGCGTGCATCGAGACGATCACCACACGCGCACCGGAGACCCGGGCCGACTCGGCGTCGGCGATGACCTTGGCGGCAGACAGCGTGTTGCAGCACCAGGGCTTGTCCGGTGGGACCGAGTAGCCGTTGAAGTCACTGGTGTAGGCCAAGTGCGCGACCTTCACGCCGTGGACGTCGTAGATCATCGGCTTGCGCGACTCCGCCCGCGTCCTGGCCGTCCCGGCGTGCCCCAGCTCTGCAGCGGTCATGCCGTCGATGGTGCGCTCGACGCCGGCGAAGCCCTGGTCAAGAGTGTGGTTGCTCACCGTGGAACACCCGTCGTAGCCGGTGGCCTCGATCGCGTCGACGATCTCCGGCGGGGTGGCGAACACCGGGTATCCGCCGAACGGCCCGGCGGGTGGGGCCAGGGTGGTCTCCAGATGGCAGATCGCCAGGTCCGCCGGCGCGATCCGCTTCCGGATCCCCGCGAGCTGTGGCCGGAAATCCATTTCGCCGCCGCCGGTCTGGGCGGCCTCGAGCCACTGTGTGTTGTGGATCAGTACGTCGCCGTTGGCCATCACCGTGAAGGAAGCCGGTCCTCGCGCAGACGCTGTGACCTGGCTTGGAGTTGGTGCGGCATCAACGCTGACCTCGGACGCGCAGCCGCAGATGGACAGTGCGACTGCCGCCGCGAGGCCAACCGAAATGGCAGGAACACGGCAAGGCGCCTGCCTCATACCTGGAGCCTACGCGGCGCCGGTTCAGTCTCGTCGTGGGTGCTGTGGGGGTTTGGTGGTGCGGGTGGTGCCCAGGGGGGCGGTGATGTGCAGGTCGAGGGCGTAGGTGGACTTGGTGTGGATCTTCCAGTGTCCGAAGGTTTTGAGGCGGTGGTGGTACCGGCATAGGCAGACGAGCCCGTCGGCGCTGGTGTGCCCGGACAGTCGGTGGGGGATGACGTGGTCGGTGTCGGTGTATTCGGCCTTGCGGGTGCAGCCGGGCCACCGGCAGGTGAGGTCGCGGGCCCGGATGGCGTGGCGTAGTTTCTTCGGGATCTCGTAGCGGGTGCTGCCGGGGTCCAGGAGGACCCCGGTGAGCGGGTCGGTGACCAGCCGGGTCCAGCGGGCGTCGGGGGACCAGGCCAGATGCAGGGCCAGGGCGTGGGTGACCGGGGAGCCGTTGAGGTCCGCGCCGGCGGTTTCCACGCCCATCAGCATGTCGGCGGGGATGCTGATGGCCACGTGCACGTCCCAGGTGGTGCGGTCGGTGATCAGCCCGACCAGGGCGTCGGCGCGGCGCTGCTCCACGCTGCGGTTCGGGCCTTGGTCGTAGGGGTCCGGGTGGTGGTTGTTCGCGTAGTGGTCGAGGCCTTGGATGAACGCGTCGGCCTGTTCGGCGGAGATGTCGATGCAGATGCTGGACATGCCGTGCCCGCGCCGGATCAGGGCGACCCCGCGGCGGTCCAAGGCCTGTTTGCGCAGGGTTTCGTCGGGGTCGTGGTCGCAGGTCATGCGCAGCAGGTACCGGTGCAACTGGGCGGTGGTGTGCTCGGCGCCGTAGGCGATGGCCCGGGCTTCCAGGTGTTCGCGGGCCGGGTCGGGGACCTCGGCCAGCAGGTGCACGATCTTCAGGGCGCGGGTGCGGTCGATCAGCCCCTGGTGCAACCCGTCGAACACCAGCGGGCGGGACACCAGGTCCTCACAGCTGCCGACCAGGTGGGCAGCGGCCCGGCTGGACAGCCCGAGCAGCCACCCGATCTCCTCGGTGCCGGCCCCCCCGATGCCACGGCTGGCGGCCTGCGACCGGGCGGCCAGCTCGGCGACCCGCACCGCGTGGACCGCGTCGGCGCGCCTGCGGGCCTGCTCCGCGTCGTGCAGGTCGTCGAGGTGCCCCTGATCGTCGAGTGCCCGGAACACGGCCCTGAGCTGGTCCAGGGCCGCGGAGGGGGTAGGTCCGGTTCCGGGCATACCCCAGTATAGAACACATGTTCGATACGGCGCGGGAGGATGTGGACAGCGTCGTGCCGGCTGCCCCTCGGTCACTTCGCGCCGTCGTCCTCAACCCGGAGTCAGCGCATCGCAACACGTGGCACGTTGGGGTGCTGCGACTCTCGCCCTGCTGGACCGGGGAGGACGGCAGCCTGTTCAGCAGAGAGGTGATCCGAAAGGAACTGCGCCAGGATGCCCGGTGGAGTCTGGTCGTACCCACATCGATGGGGGTACGCATCACCCCGGAGGACCGGCAGCCCGTGCACATCGGTTAGCGCTTCATGCTGCAGGCGACGAGCGCGGAGACGCCTGGGGCCTGCGGTTCAACAGCATGGTCTCGTCGTGCCGATGGGTGGCGTAGTTCAGGGACACCATGAACGTCGGGAACTCCCAGACGTACCACGGGCACTTGTTGCTCGTGGCTGTCTTCCACCGGATGCGGTAGTTATTCTCTGCGCCGTAGCCGAAGACGCTGGCGTCGATGTGGGGGCGGTACACGCGGCCGAACGAGTCGTCCCACTCCTGCGGGGTAAGTTCGTTGACCCCGAGGACCAGATGCTGGTCGCGCTCCTCGGGGAGGGTCGCCGACCGGGCGTGGCCGGCGCTCCCTGCCAGTCCAGCGGTCAGGTGGCCGCGGCGGCAAGCGGTTGCCGCAGGTTGCCGCCGGTGTGGCGCGGCTGGCAGGGTGGCGGGCATGACGCAACTGAACGGGGCACGGGTTCTCATCACCGGGGCCGCATCGGGGATCGGCCGGTTGATGGCGCTGGAAGCGGTCCGGCGCGGGGCGAGTGTGGTGGCGTGGGACCGGGATGCAGCCGCCCTGGCCGAACTGCCCGGCATGGAGACGGCGGTGGTGTATGTCACCGACCGGGAGGCGGTCTACGCGCAGGCCGCCCGCACCGGTGACGTGGACGTCCTCATCCTCAACGCCGGTGTCGTCAGCGGACGGCGGATCCTCGACCTGCCGGACGAGGCCATTGAGCGCACGATGGATGTCAACGTGCTGGCGCTGTTCTGGTGCACGAAGGCCTTCCTGCCCGGCATGGTCGAACGCGACCGCGGCCACATCGTCACCATCGCCTCCCTCGTCGGGGCCACGCCCGTGCCGGGGCTGACCGATTATGTGGCGAGCAAGCACGCGGCCTACGGGTTCGCGGAGTCGCTGCGGACGGAGCTGGCGCAGGACGCACCGGGGGTGCGCACGACGGTGGTGCTGCCGCAGGTCATCGGCACCGGTATGTTCGCCGGCGCCAAGTCGCCGTGGTTCTTCCCGGAGTTGACGCCGGAGTACGCGGCCGCATCCGTTCTCACCGCAGTGGAGCGCAACCGGCAGCGGCTGCTGCTCAACCGGCCCGCGGTGTTGACCGCCTACCTCGTTCGGCCGCTGCCCCCAGGGATCTCGGACCGGATCTCGCGCTGGGCAGGTGCGTTCGACGGCATGGACACGTTCCACGGCCGCTCGGTCATTGAGCAGTCCGAGGAACGCCGCCCGGGATGAGCTCGGCAGTGAACGTCGATCTGCTTCTCTTCGAAGGCATGGACCTGATGGACTTCGCAGGGCCGTGGGAGGTGTTCCTGACCGCCAACCGGCTGTTGGCGCGGCAGGGGGAGGCGCCGGCGTTCTCGCCGGTGGCCTTCAGTGCCGACGGCATTCCGGTGGGCACCTATGGCGGGGTGCAGGTCTCGCCCACCGGAGCACCGCGCACCAACGGGATCCTCCTCGTCCCCGGGACTGTGGACGTGGCCACCGCGACCGCCGATGGCGACCTGGTGGGCCTCGTCAGTACGAGCGCGCAGGGCCGGGAGATCGTCGCCAGCGTGTGCACCGGGGCGTTCCTGCTCTCAGCGGCCGGGCTGCTGCCCAACGCCTGGACCACGCACTGGGAGGATCTCGCGCAGCTCGGGCGACCCGGTGGCAGGCGGGCGCGGGTGGTGGACGCCGGTGCCCTCGTGACTGGCGGCGGGTTGGCCTGCGGGATCGATGTCGCCCTGCACCTCGTGGCCCGCAGTACCGACTCCGCGCTGGCCCGTCTCGTGGCCCGCCAACTGGACTATCCGTGGGACTACTACGGCGATGACACCGGCGGCAGCGATCCGGTGGTGATCGAGCGGGAGGTCGCGGCCGGGCCCGCCGAGGTCTACCGACTATGGACCACGCAGACCGGCATCGAGCAGTTCCTCGGGGTGACCGCCGTGGTGGATGCCCGCGTCGGCGGGCCCTACGAGTACCAGTTCCTCGCCGACGCCCCGGAGGGGCTGCGCGGTGGTGAGGGCTGCCGGATCCTGGCGCTGGAACCGGACCGTTTGGTCGCCTTCACCTGGAACTCGCCGCCCGGGTTCCCGACCCGTGGCCAGCACACGTGGGTGGTCCTGACTCTGACCCCTTCCCCCGGCGGCACACACGTGCGCCTCGCGCAGTGGGGACACGGGCAGGGACCGGAGTGGGACGCCAACCGGGAGTACTTCGCAGCGGCCTGGAGCCGCGTGCTGGACGCGTTGGCCGAGCACTGCGCGCTCACATGAGGCGTTTCGGGATGGCCAGCAGCACCCGGTAGGACCCCGCGACCGGAACCGCGGTGAAGTCCGCGCCGGCGGGGTTGTCGGAGGTGGCGTCCATCGAGCCGCCACGCACCCGCGCCACCCGCTTCACGAGCCAGAAACCGGGGCGGTCGGGGTGCTCGAAACAGCGCACCTGCCCGGCTTTCGGGCGTCCATACGGCGTGGCCAGCAGCCCCTGACCTTCGACCAGGGTGGGCTCCATCGAACGGTCGGCGACGACGAAACGGCGCAGGGGCTGCGCTCTTCCGGGGGGCACCGCATGATTGTAGGGTCGAGAGGAATCCAACGAAGGAGTTGCACATGCTCGGCAGGCTGTTCGCATCCGCCACCATCGCCCACGCCCACTGCGACCTGTACTGCGGCGTCTACGACCCGGCGCAGGCCAAGATCGAGGCGCTGTCGGTGGTGAAGACCGCCAAGAAGTACCAGGACTCCGACGACGAGGCCTTCCGTACCCGCTGCATCTTCATCAAGGAGCAGCGCGCCGAGGAGGCCAAGCACCACCTGATGGTGCTGTGGGCGGACTTCTTCACCCCGGAGCACTTCGCGCAGTTCCCCGACCTGCACGAACTCTTCTGGAAGGCCATCCACCAAGCCGGTGAGGCCAAGAAGTCCATGGATCCCGCCGTGGGCGAGCAGTTGGTCGCCTACATCGACGAGATCGCCGACATCTTCTGGCAGACCGCGAAGGCCAAGGACATGGGCGTGTACCCGCCTGCGTAACCCCCGCACAGCAGAGGACCCCCGCACCGGCAATGGCGGGGGTCCTCTGCTGCACGTCTCGGCGGTCAGTGCCTGCGGGGTGCCCGGCGACGGCGGCCGCCCGGAGGGTGCCGGCTGCGCTGCCACCACGCGCTCGGAGCGCGGCGCCGGGGGGCCGACCAGTTCCCGGATGGCGGAGTGGCCTGGGGTGACGCTGATCGTCGTGGGGAAGACCTCGGCCTGGCGCATCATCCGCTGCACGGGCCGGCGCTGATCGTGCGTGCCCACCGTGACGGCCATCCCGTCGGCTCCGGCGCGGGCCGTCCGGCCGCAGCGGTGCAGGTACGTCTTGTGCTCGGCCGGCGGGTCCACGTGCACCACCAGATCGATCCCGTCGACGTGGATCCCGCGGGCGGCGATGTCCGTGGCCACGAGGACCCGCACCGAGCCGTCGCTGAACGCCGCAAGGTTGCGCTGCCGGGCCGCCTGCGACAGGTTGCCGTGCAGGTCGACCGCGGGGATGCCGGCGGCAGACAGTTGCCGGGCCAGCTTCTTCGCCGCGTGCTTGGTGCGTGTGAAGGCCAGCGCGCGTCGATGGCCGGAGACGAGTTCGCGCACCACCGCGTGCTTGTCCGCATCGTCGACGGTCAGCATGTGGTGGGTCATGGTCGGCACCGGGGCGCTGGCGGCGTCGACGTGGTGGGTCACCGGGTCGACGAGGTAGTGGCGCACGAGCACGCCGACAGCCCCGTCGAGGGTGGCGGAGAACAGCAGTCGCTGGCCGCGGGGGGTCGCGTTGAGCAGGCGCCGCGTGGCCGGCAGGAATCCGAGGTCGGCCAAGTGGTCGGCTTCGTCGAGCACGGAGATCTGGACGGCATCCAGACGGCAGTGACCCTGCTGGATGAGGTCCTCCAGGCGCCCCGGGGTCGCCACGACCACGTCCACGCCGTTGCGCAACGCGGTGACCTGGCGGCCCTGCGGCACGCCGCCGACGATCGTGGTCACTGTCAGCCCCGAGGCATCAGCCAGCGGCTGCAACGTGGCGGTGACCTGGGTGGCCAGTTCCCGCGTGGGGACGAGGATCATGGCCCGCGGGGCACCGGCACGACTGCGTCCGCCTTGCAGGCGCACGGCCACCGGCAGGCTGAACGCGAGGGTCTTTCCGCTGCCGGTGCGGCCGCGGCCGAGGACGTCTTTGCCGGCCAGTGCGTCGGGCAGGGTGTGGGTCTGGATGGGGAAGGGCTCGGTGATGCCCTGCGCGGCCATGGCCTTGCACAGGGCGGCGGGCACGCCGAGATCGGCGAACGAACGTGACATGGTGGTTCCAATCGGATATGTGGCCGTGGATGCATGAGGCCGATATCAATCGGAACAGACAGGCGCCCGTCAAAGGGGTGCCGCTCACGACCGCAGCCGGGCAGGTTGCCCGGCTGGTCTGCTCCCACAGTAGCCCACGGGAGCATTGGGTGGGTCGTGAGGTGCGCCACACCCTCAGATGAACAGGATCTGTGCCCCGTCGGTCATCTCGATGAAGTCGGAGGCGTTGATGATCGCCTCGACGTCGTCGCGCAGGTCGGACTCGGTCAGCTTGTTCATGTCCGCCGACATCCGGCACGCCCACAGGTGGCCGCCCGCGGCGACGATCTGATCGAGGAAGTCCGGCACCTCGGGGATGCCGAGGTCCGCGATCTGCTTCTTCATCATCTTCGTCGCCATCCCGGTCATGCCCGGCATGGGCGACAGCGCCTGCGGCATCTTCGTGTCGCGGCCCGGAAGGTGCATGGCGGTGTTCCCGACCGGCGAGAACTGCAGGTCCCACATCCGCGACTTCGTGATCATGTCGAAGCCCCAGAACGTGAAGAAGATGTGCGTCTCGATGCCCTCGCCGAGGGCGGCGTTGGCCAGGACCAGGCCGGGGTAGGCCATGTCCAGGTTGCCCTTGGAACAGATGAGGACGAACTTGCGATCGGTCTCTTCGTCGTCGCCGAAGTTCGGAATGATTGCGTCAGCCATGGTCAGCTCCTCACACGCAGCCGTGCGGCTTGGGGACACCGGCGATGTAAGCCATCTTCTTCGCCGGCTTCTTCGGGAACAACTGGAACTGCTCTTTGGTGGGGAAGCCGCCGACGGTCTGCACGCGGCGGGTCGTGGCGGTCTCGCCCTTCTCCTTGTAGTCCTCGCGCAGCCACTTGATGACCTCCCAGTGGCGCGGCGTCATCTCGACACCGATGTTCGTGGCGAGTTCCTCAGCGATGTCCTCACTCCACTGGTCGTACTCGGTGAGGAACCCTTCGTCGTTGATCTGGACCTCGTGGCCCGCAATCGTCGCGGTGGGCATTTCTTACTTCCTTCCTTGGGTGGGGGTCGGCGGGTGCTCCTCGCCGACCGTGTGCAGCATTGCCATGACCTTGCCGAGGCCGCGGCGGGTCTGCGGGTCGCGCATCGACTTCAGCAGCGCGAACAGCGACGGTGGTTCCATGGGGGTGTCCTCGACGTCCTGGACCGAACCGGCGGTGCGCTGGACGAGGCCCATCACCTCGGGCTGGGTCATCTCCTTGACCGCGTTGAGGATGGTCACCACGTTGTCGCCGAGAGCCTGCACGTCCTCCTCGGTGAACTCCGTGACCACCCGGTCGGCGATCCGGCTGCCCTCGCGGGCGAACACGAAGTAGCCCTTGTCGTCGGCGGCGGCCAGGACGTCGGTGACCTTGGCCAGCCCGGCGCCACTGAGCGAATTGACCGTGTGCATCAACTCCGAGAGGCTGTCCAACTGCGCCATCATCGCCTCCAGTTTCGGCAGGCTGCGGGCGGCGGTGCGGGCGAACCGCACCAGGTCGTCAGCTGTCACGTCGTCGCTGAGGTCGTCGAGTTCCCGGGTGGCGACGTCCATCGCCCCGCGGGTGACCGGCACCAGCGTCTCGCTGAGTTCGGTCCACGTCTCCCGGGCGCGCCGCTGGGCGAGCATCTCGGCGGCGATGAAGTCCATCTGCTCGCTCATGCGGTCGATCCGCTCGGCCAACTCCACGGTGGTGGGCTCGGCGGTCATCGCAGGTCTCCTGTCTCCTTGCCCGCCATCGACATGAGCGCGGGCAGCGGCAGTTCCTTGCCGGGCAGCAGGATGTTCCAGTACATCCAGCGGAACATCACCTTGCCCCAGTGGTTCAACTCCGTCTCCTTCAGCAGCGAGAACGGCCCCACACCCGGCAGTGGGTACTTGCCCGGCAGCGGCTCGGTCTCGTAGTTGAAGTCGATGAGCAGGCCCTTGCCGTGCCCGGTCTCGATGAAGCAGTTGGCGTGGCCGTCGAAGAACTCCGTCATCTTCAGGCCCTGGATGTGGTTCATGAAGTTGGCCGGGAAGAGGTCCATCGCGAAGTGGGCGACGGAGCCGGCCTTGGACGCGGGGATGTCGGAGGCGTCGCCGACGGCGAAGATGTTGTCGTGCTTCTTGCTCAGCAGCGTCTGCTGGTCGACGGGTACGTAGTTCAGGTCGTCGCCGAGGTCGGAGCGCGCGATGTAGTCCGCACCCATGTTCAGCGGGATCGTGACCAGCAGGTCGTAGTCGACCTCCCGCTCGTCGAAGGAGACCAGCTTCTTGGCCTCGGTGTCGATGGACTCGATCATGAAGTCCGGCTCGAGGTGCACGTTGCGCTTGTCGAGCATGTCACCGAGGTACTTCGAGGCCACCGGCTTGGTGAACGCCCCCTCCAGCGGGGTCACATAGGTGATCTTGACGTTGTCCCGGATGCCCTGCTCGGTGAAGAACGCGTCGGCGAGGAAGGTGAACTCCAGCGGTGCCACCGGGCACTTGATGGGCATCTCGGTGATGTGCACGACCAGGTGTCCGCCCTCCCACGTGCGCAGCTTGTCGGCCAGCGCGGTGGCGCCCTTGTACGTGTAGAACTCGTGGACCGATCCGCCGAGGTCGTCGGCCATGCCCGGGGTCTCGTCCGGCCGCGGGGTCGTGCCGGTGGCGATGATGAGGTAGTCGTAGGGCAGTTCGCGGCCGTCGTCGAGCAGGACCTTGTTCTCGTCGGCGACCACGCGGTCGATCGCCCCGGTCACGAGGTCCACGCCGCTGGGGATGAACCGCTTGATGGGCTTGGTCACCTCGTCCGGGCGGTAGATCCCGAAGGGGATGAACAGGTACCCCGGCTGGTAGTAGTGGGTCTCGTTCTGGTCCACGATCGTGACTGACCACTCGTCGCGCGGCAACTGCGGACGCAACTTGGTCGCGGCCATGGTTCCGGCGGTGCCGGCGCCCAGGATCACGAGTTTCCTCATCTTCTCTCCTCTTTCGGTGCGCCGGGTGCCGACGCGGTACGGGACAGTGCGGCGGCGACCTTGGGCAGTGCGTCGAGCACACGTCGCCGGTCGTCGGGCTCGAGGTCGTAGAGATCCGTGCGGTGCGCGCCCTGCGGGGTCACGCCACCGGCGAGGACCATGCCGACGAGTTCGCGGCCGGAGCGCACGAACGCCCGAGCGCATTCGAATCCGTGCTCGCCCTCGCTGAACTGCGGCTCGAAGGTGTGGTCATCGGCCATCCGGTGCCACTGCGCGATGCACGTCTGCAGGACCTCGGGGTCCTCGGCGTGCTCCACCATCCACGGGCAGGGGTTGGCGATCGGCGTGATCGGGTGGCCCTCCATGTCGGTGACCACCACCATGACGCCGAGCAGTTCGGCGGCGACGTCGGCGGACGCGGCGGCCACCTGCGGGTCCATGGGCGAGGTGTTGATGACCGGATCCGAGGACACCAGCCGGTAGATCTCGTCGGCGGGGAAGCGCCACTGCTTACCCACCCGCATCGCGGGGAGGCGGCCGTCCTCGGCCATGCGGTAGACGGTGGAGCGGTCGACGTGGAGGATGTCCTGAACCTGTCGCGCACTGAGCAGACGCTGCATTGAAGGAGATTCCGTCTGCATTGCCTGCATGTAATGCAGCATACGCCGCATATGCAGATGCTTGCGAGGCAGGGGTGCCTCTTGGGCCCGGCACTTTCGTCGCAATCGCGGCCGCGGGGTCCCGCGCCTAGGCTGGGGGCGTGGACCTCACCACCGGCACCGTCTTCATCCGCACCGGTGTGGCTGGTTCCGCTGCGCGCATGGGACACCGGCTCGTCATCGCTGTGGATGACTGGTCGGCCACGGTCGACCTGCGCCGCGGCAAGCCCACCGCGGTGCGCTTACGGGCCTCGCTGCGCAGCCTGCGGGTGGAGTCCGGGCGGGGCGGGATCACGCCACTGACACCGGTGGACAAGCAGGTGATCGTGCGCAACGCAGCCAAGGTCCTGGATGCTGCGCACCACCCGGAGGTCACGTTCTCGGGGGAGGTGACGGGCGGTTATGAGGTCAGCGGGGACCTCACGATCCACGGGGTGACCCGGCCGCTGACAGCCGCGGTCGACGTGGCCGACGGCCGCGCGCAGGCCCACATACCCGTGCTGCAGACGGACTTCGGGGTCAAGCCCTACTCGTTGATGCTCGGCCAGCTCAAGGTCGAGGACGAGGTGACCGTGGACCTCGACGTCGAACTGCCCTGAGCCTCCCCCCGCAGGACGACCAGGCCGTTGAGGGTCCCGACGTACAGGTCGCCGGTGTCCCCGAGATAGGCCGCCGCGTAGTGGTTGTTGAACGGGGTGCCGGCCCCGGCGCGGCGGGTCCATACGACCTCCCCGGTGCGGGCGTCGACGGCCGTGAAGTACCAGGCATCCGTGCCTAGCGCCGAGGGCGGCTTGGAGTAGGTCAGCACCAGCCCGCCGGTACTAGTGGCCTTGGAGACCAGCGACGGGATGTGGATCGTGTCGTTCGACCAGCGCAGCGAGCAGTCCGCGCCGTCGACCGCGGCCAGTCCCGGCTGTGTGGTGCCACCGGCGGTCGTCGACATCACGGCCGGCTTGTAGCCGTAGTTGTTCTCCACGACGAGCATGCCGTCGATCGCGATCAGCGAGTTCTCCGTGGCGGAGGCGGTGGGGCTGAAGACCGGCGCCCGGCAGCGCTCGCGGCCATCGGCGCGATCGAACACCACGACGTGCATCTGGGGGTCCGCGTTGTCGGTGATGGCCACAGCGTCGCCGAACAACGTGGGGGTCGTGCCGGTGGCGCGGCTGGTCTGGCCGGGCTTCTGCCGGGTGCCCGCGTCGTACGCGGCGCGCCAGACGATCTCCGGCGGTCCGTCGGGCCCGGCCCGCAGCCGGTACATGGCCGCGCCGGTGGCCACGTACGCACCTTCGCGGCCGACCGCGAACGAGTTCTCGATGTCCTCGCCGCCCAGGTTGCGCGCGGTTGCCTGCCCGTCACGCACGACACCGACGGTTCCCAGCGCCCCGACGTACCAGTAGCGGCCCTGCCAGTCGGGCAGCACGGAGGTCACTTGCTCATCGGGCTGCAGGGTGGCGGACACGTCGATGCTGTCCTGCTCGGGCAGGCCGGGTCCGGTGCCGAGGATGCGCAGCACCCCGCCGCGCGCCGGGAACACGATCCGGTCGGCCGCGTCCAGGATGAAGTACCCGCCGCCGGAGAAGTCGGTGAGGCTCGGGCGGCGCTGCCCGACGATCCGCGAGTCGATGACCGCCAGCGACGAGGGGTCGACGACGTACGCCACGACCCGCGTCAGCGTCGAGCACAGAGTGATGAGCCGGCCGCGGGAGTCGAAGGTGATCGTCGCGCAGTCCCCGCCGGTGAACAGCGAGGCCACCGGTGCCCGCAGCGGGTCGGCCGGCGACGGCAGGTCGTAGGCGTCGCTGGCCCACGTGTCGTTGTGGATGCTGTTGAACGGGTTGCGGGCCACTGACGGGTTCTGCGGCACGTCAGGTGCGGACAGGTCGGCCAGCGTGCGAGGCTCCCCTCCGCCCGCCGAGGTGAGCAGCGCCGTGGGATCGAAGGGCAGTGCGCGGGAGGTGGCGTTGATGCCCGCGATCATCGCCACCGCGCCGGTGAAGCCCGCCAGCCACCACCAGCGGCGGCGGCCAGTGCGGTCCGGTGAACCCTTCACGATCAGCGCGATCAACACCACGGTGGTGCTGGCAGCGATCACTGCCAGCGTGGGCGCCGGCACCGTCATCGGCCGGAGCAGGGGCAGTCCGGCGTACACCGCCACCATTGGCTGGAGTAGCAGTGCGCCGGTGCCGCGGGCGCTGTGGGCAACCCCCCACGCCGCGAGCAGCAGGAGCACGACGAGCAGCGGGCTCAGCACGAGCACCAGACCCTGCCCCACCACGTCCCCGATGCGCACGTACGCGAGGGCCTTGCCCAGCACACCGGACCCGACGAAGAGGTTGGAGACCGCCAGCACGGGGTGGACGACGAGAAGCGCTTCGGCCACGAGCAGCACGGCTGTGGCCAGGCGCAGAGCGCGGGGCGGCACGGCGGTCAGCGTAGCGGGTTGTCACCGATCGTGGTCGCCGGTCCGGTGGAGGGGACAGATCGGGCAACCCGGGGGGTCGTGGCGCTACGGTCGGCGCATGCGTAATCGATGGATGCTCACGGCCGTCTCCTTGTTCGTCGCGCCAGCCCTGGTGTTCTCGTCGGCACCGGCCAATGCCGCCAACCCCGGGATCCGCAGCACGGTGCAGTATCAGGCGCTGAAGAGTTACGTCTCAGAGCTCAACACCGAGAAGGGCCAGCAGCAGACCCCGGCCCAGATCAGCAAGTACCGCAGCGAGTTGTCCAAGAAGCGCGCGCGGGCCGCCGCGAAGGTGCGGGTGCTGTACCAGAACCGCATGAGCCAGGCGAAGGACCGCCGCAACCAGCGCAAGGCAAAGGTGGTCGCGCTCAAGCAGCGGCGCAACAACCAGGTGGCGCAGTTGAAGAACGCGCGGCAGTCCCGGCTCAACGAGATCGCCGCCGAGCGCAGGGCCGCCATCGCGCGCATCAACGGCAAGTACGCCGCTCAGCAGGACAGACTCAACAAGCAGCTGAACAAGGCCCGCAAGAAGTTGGCCAAGGCCACCAACCCGGTGGTCAAGCAGAATCTCCGGGAGGAGATCAGCGCCATCCAGGACAACCTGGACAGCCTGGCACAGGAGAAGCGGGCCGACCTGAACGTCGCGGACAACAAGTACGACACCAGGACCGAGAACGCCAGGGAGAGTTACGCGCAGCGGATCGAGAACGTCATCGAGCAGGCCAATGCGACGATCTCGAACCTGCAGACCCGACTGCGTGAGGACTACCAGCGGTCCAAGCAACTGGCGCAGCAGCGCCGTGCCGACGAGTTCGGCCTCGTGCGCAGCAAGTACACCGAAGGCGTCGGGTACATCAACCAGATGCCGGTCGAGAACAACGGGCAGTAGGCCCGGCTACAGCACGCGCCCCACCCCGGGGATGTGAAGCAGGAGCCAGGCCAGGCCGTAGGACCCGGCCACCCCGCCGGCGGCCACGACCAGCGCCTTGACCTCGGCGGGCGCCGCGACAGCCCGCAGTGCATAGGCCAGGCCGATGAGCACGAAGCCCTGCACGATGAACGCTGCGTAGCAGGTCCGGTTGAGCAATTCGTCGCCCCGGTAGCGCCGGTCGAGGCGCAGTTGGGCCACCCCCAGCAACCAGATCGGGCCACAGATGGTCAACGGCGCCTCGATCAGGGCGAAGAGCAGCGCCAGCGGGTTCCATCCTCCGAAGAGGTCGTCGACCCGGTCTGTCAGGCCTGCCCCGGCCAGTAGCGCGACCATCGCCAGCAGCGCGACCAGCGTCACCGAGCGGCATCGCCGTCGTAGACCGCCCGGCACCCGGTCCAGCCATCCCTGCTGCCATGCGACAACACCCAGCCCGAAGGCTGCCATGCAGGCCGGCCACTCCCAGAACTGGAGGTCGGAGCGTCCTGCCTCGCTACCGTACGGGTAGATCAGCCTGACGAGGAAGGACGCGGCCGCGACGCTGCCCATGACGGCCACCAGCAGGCGCATGGTGATGGGCGGGTGGCTGCGCGGTCGGCCCCGCCGTACGGCGACCCACGCGGCGTACGCCAACGAGTAGATGAGCAGCACTCCCACGAACCACAGGGGACCGGTGTCGAGGCTCTTCTCCGCCCCGAGGTACTCCTCGGTCCAAGATCCGGGAGCGTCGCCGAGCGGGTGCTCGAGCAGGTAGGTCAGCGTCGGTTCGAGCAGGAACACGAATACGAGGAACGGCACTCCGAGGCGCAGCAGGCGGTCGACAGCGAACCGCCGCACACCCTTACGCGCGACAGAGCCGGGTGTGAGCAGTCCGGCGACCAGGAACAGCAGCGCGATCAGGAAGAAGCCGAACGGTGCGACCAGCACGATCAGCACGGCCTCGGTGATCGGATTCAGGGTCACTTCCCGGAATTCGGTGTACGTCCAGACCTCGACCGTGCTGGCGTAACTGAGGACACCGTGGATGGCGATGATGGCCGTGATGAGTAGCACCTTGAGGTTGTCGAGCCACGGCCGCCGGGTGTGCTCAACTCGGCCCGCCAGGGGCAGGTGATCCTCGGTGGCCCGATCCGCCACGAGTCCAGTGTCCCGCCACGGGTCTGCCCGGGGCAACCCGCTAGGCCGCCCGGAAGACCTCCAGCAGGTCGTGGGAGAAGAGCACGAAGGTGACATCGATGGATGCACCGGCGGTGGCCTCGCGCACGGTGTCCACCGCGATCCGCGCCGCCGCCTCGACGGGGTAGCCGAAGATCCCGCAACTGATCGCCGGGAACGCGATGGAATGCAGGCCGTTCTCCTCGGCCAGCCGGATCGAGGAACGGTACGCCGAGGCCAGCAGCCGTGCCTCGTCGTGCTGACCGCCGCGCCAGACCGGCCCGACGGTGTGGATGATGAAACGCGCCGGCAGGTCGAAGCCCGGGGTGATGCGGGCCTCGCCGGTGGGGCACGGTGCCACCGCCCGGCAGGCAGCGGGCAGTTTCGGACCGGCGGCGCGGTGGATGGCCCCGTTGACCCCGGCGCCGTCGGACAGCGCTTCGTTCGCCGCGTTGACCACGGCGTCGACCGCGATGGTGGTGATGTCGCCGAGCACGAATTGCATACCGTGACCGTACTGCGCTGTCCGGACCCCCAGCGCGTACCGTCGGGGCATGGATGTGACCGAACGCCCCGGTGGCGTGGCTGTGATCGGCGCCGGACCGCACGGCTTGTCCGCGCTGAAGGCACTGCTGCAGGTGGGAATCCCCGCGGACGGCTTCGACCGCGCCCCCGACCTCGGCGGCAACTGGAACTTCGGCGGCCCGACCTCCCGGGTCTACGAATCCACGCACCTGATCTCCAGCAAGCCCTTCACGCAGTTCCCGGACTTCCCGATGCCCGACGACTACCCCGACTACCCGAACCACCGGCAGGTCAAGGCGTACTTCGACGCTTACGCCGCGCACTTCGGCCTGCGCGAGCGGATCTCGTTGCGCAGCAGCGTCGAGCAGGTGATTGCCGTCGGCGACGACCGGTGGGACGTCACCGTCGAGCGGGACGGGACCCGGCACACACTGCGTTATGACGCGGTGGTGGTCGCCAACGGCCACAACTGGTTCCCGAAGATGCCGGCGTATCCCGGGCAGGACGACTTCGCCGGGCAGATCCTGCACTCCGCGGACTACAAGAGCGCCGAGCAGGTGCGCGGCCGGCGGGTGCTGGTGGTGGGGGCGGGCAACACCGGGTGCGACATCGCGGTGGAAGCCGAGCAGAACGCAACGGCCACGTTCCATTCCACACGGCGTGGTTACTACTACAACCCGAAGTTCGTGTTCGGCAAGCCGTCGGACCAGATCGCCGACCAGTTGCTGGCGATGCGGGTGCCGCTGCCGCTGCGGCGGCTGGCCTTCGGGGCGACGCTGCGAACCACGATGGGCCGGTTCGAGGACTTCGGCCTGCAGAAGCCCGACCACGCGTTCTTCGAGACGCACCCGATCGTCAATCAGCAGTTGGTCTACTACGTCGGCCACGGCGACATCACCCCGGCACCCGACGTGGACCACTTCGACGCGGCGGGGGCGGTCTTCACCGACGGCACCCGCGCCGACGTCGATCTCGTCGTGTTCGCCACCGGCTACCTCGCCGTGTTCCCGTTCCTGGCCGACCAAGAGGCGCTCGACGCCGGGGACGGCCATCCGCGGCTGGCCCTGCAGATGGCCTCGCCCACCTCCCCGACCTTGTGGCTGTCCGGGCTCATCCAGCCGGACTCCGGGCAGTGGACCATCGCCCACTGGCAGGGCATGGCCATCGCACAGTTCCTGAAGTTACGGGCCACCGATCCGGCGGCGGCGGCCCACATCCATGCCCGGCTCAACGCCCACCGCGAGCAGCGCTTCAGCGGTGGCGCACACTACAAGGAATCGACCCGGCACTACTACGAGATCGCCCACCAGGACTATCTCGCGGCGCTGCAGGACTTCCTCGGTGAGGTGGCCGCGTGAGCAGGGGGCCGCAGGTGCTGCGCCGGGGGGAGTGGGCGTGGCCGACCAAGCCGGTGCACCTCGAAGTCGTGGCCGAGGAGGTGCCCGGGTCGGACCGGCCGCCGCTGTTGTTTCTGCACGGCCTGGGGCACGGCGCGTGGTGCTACGCACAGCACTGGCAGGGCGTGGCCGCCGGACGCGGCTACTCGTCGTACGCCATGTCCTACCGGGGTCACGGCGGGTCGGGCGGGCAGCGGGAACTGCGCCGGGCCACGCTGCGTGACTACATCCACGACGTGCTGCAGGTGATCGTCACACTGCCGCAGCCGCCGGTGATCGTTGCGCACTCGCTGGGCACACTGGTGGCTCAGCGTGTACTGCAGCGATATCCGGCGCGGGCCGGCGTGCTGATGACCCCCATACCTACCGCCGGCATCCCCGCGACGGTCGTGCAGGGCATGCGGCGCAGGCCGGTGGACTTCACCCGCGCGGTGCTCGGCGCGACGCTGCGGCTGACCGCTGAGGACCTGTACGCGGACCTGCCGGCCGAGGTGGCCGCCGGCTACGTGTCGCGGATCGGCCGGGAGTCGCCGTGGGCCCAGTACGCGATGTTGCGTCCGGAGCGCCTCGGTCCGGTGCAGTCGCCGGTGATGGTCGTCGGGGCGGTGCAGGACCGGCTGGTGGCCGCCGCCGACGTGCAACGGTGCGCCCGGGCGCTGGGCGAGCAGGTGGTGTGGGTGCCTGGCGGTCATGACGTCATGCTCGACGGCCCCTGGCGCGAGGTGCTGGACACCGTTCTGGGCTGGGTTGACCGGACCTGCCCGCCCGGGGCGCCGCTGCCGGGTGCCCGCGCGCTTCCGCCGCTGCACATTTCCTGAAAATCGGTTCAAAAACGTTGCATCCAAAATGGTGGCTGGGGGAGAACTCCTGTGTGTAAGCCAATCGCACCCTGGAGGAGCAATGAACATCAAGATCGCCGCGGCGGGCTTCGCCGTCGCCTCACTGGCACTGGTGGGTTGTAGCAGCGGGGATTCCACCGCTGAGACGACCCCGAGCGCCGCCGCCACCAGCGCGGAGGCCTCCCCGATGGCCACCGCCAGCGCCGACACCATCGTCGACGTTGCGGCCGGCAACCCCGACTTCAGCACCCTGGTGGCGGCGGTGGAGGCGGCCGACCTGGCCGAGACCCTGAGCGCCGAAGGCCCGTACACCGTCTTCGCCCCGACCGATGCCGCCTTCGAGGCGCTGCCGGCCGGTGTGCTGGACGCGCTGTTGCTGCCGGAGAACAAGGAACTTCTCACGGAGATCCTCACCTACCACGTGGTGGCCGGTGAGGTGATGTCGACTGACATCGAGCCCGGCGAGGTGCCCACGGTGGAGGGTCAGGACCTGACCATCGAGGTCACCGACGGCACGGTCACCGTGAACGGTGCCACCGTCGAGGCCGCAGACGTCGAGGCCAGCAACGGTGTCATCCACGTGATCGACGAGGTTCTGGTGCCGCCGAACGTGGACGTGACAGCGCTGACCAGCTGATCCCCCCAGCCGACGAGCCCCTGGAGATCCGGTTCTCCAGGGGCTCGTCGTTGTCCCGCGACGCACACCCCGCGGCGAAGGGCGGGAGACATGTCCGGGTCGCTCCCGGATGGAGCTGGCGGGGCGGCGTCAGCGGGCACAGCGAAGGGCGGGAGAGAAAGGGATGGGCGGGAGCGAAAAGGACCGGGTGGATCGCTCCCGGGTTGAGGTTCCTCTCCCGGATGGAGTTGGCGCGGCGGCGTCACGGCACAGCAAAGGGCCCCGGCTCTCTCGAACCGGGGCCTCGCGTCGAAGTCCTCTACTTACGCGGAGCCTTCGAGTCAGGGACGAGCGCGGACTTCTTCGTTACCGCGTCGTGCAGGTGTGCCTTGTAAACGCTGTTGTTGATGTTCAGCTGGTTACTGGTGTTCTCACCCTTGTGTCCGTACATGCTCTACTCACCTCCTCGAAGTTCGTTTGTGGCTTCACTATACGTTTATACGCATACGCCTGTACAGCGGTGGGGACGTGATCTGGCTCACTTCACCCGGACGGCTGACTGCAGCGCCGCGGCCTCGAACGGGCCGAACCCCTGCTGCTCCTCGACGTAGTGCAACATCGCCACCGAGAAGATCGCGCGCATGGCGCTGATCACGACCTGCGCGGCGATGACCACGATGACGCCGAGTGCCGACAGCGGGACCCCGACGGCAGGCGTGCCCGCCATGGCGACGAACCCGCCGACGACGGCGAACAGGATCCCCGGCAGCACCGCGATCAGTCCGATGAGCCCGCCGATGCGTACGCCGCCGGCGATCTGCATGCCCCAGGTCGCGCGGATCACGCTCACCGACTGCTTGATCGCGGCCACAGGGCCCTTGCCGCGCAGGATGATCAGCGGCAGGACGAAGAACGTGATCACCGACCACGCGACCGCCAGCAAGGAGGCGAGCACGAGCCGCAGGACGGTCACAATGACGTTGTTGTCACTGCCGTTGCCCCGCACGGCGGACAGCAGCCACCCCACGGCAGTCTGGATCCCGGCCCACCCCATCAGGGCCGGGAAGCGGCCCATGGCCGCACCGAGGCCGGCGCCGAAACTGGAGTCGCGGCCCTGCAACTCCTCGTCGGCGCACTTCACCAGCCCACCCATGAAGACCTGCGTGATCAACGTCGCCACGTACGCGGCGATGATCAGGATGACGATGCCGACGATCGCGGTGCTGGTCGAGACCTCCCCGCTGGCCGCGGTCTCCTCCACGCCCCGCCAGCCCAGGGCCGCCACGCCGGCCCCGCCGATGACGAGCACGGCGATGATCGCCAGGACTGCGCTCACCACTGGGAAGAGCAGCATGTAGGGGTTCTACTTGATGACCCCCCACGCCTGCTTGGTCACCACGCGGCTTTCGGCCCAGGATCCTCGTGCCATGGTTCTCCTTCGGTCGGGGAGTCTCAGGGTATGGCCCTCGGTAGCCTGCAGGGGTGCTCGGCGCGCTGGTGTGGGCGGTCATCGGCGTGACCTGCGCGGTGCGGCTGTGGGTGATCTGGGGCAGCTTCTTCTGGCAGGACGACTACATCCACATCTGGACGGCGTGGAACGCTCCTGTCGCCGATGTCGTCGGGCAGAACTGGAACGGCCACCGGGAGCCCGCCTCGTTCGCGATGCAATGGCTGCTGGCGAGGGTGGCGCCGCAGGTGTGGTGGCCGGCCGCTCTGGTGCTCAGCGCCATCGCCGTGGCGACCACCGTGGGTTTCTGGCTGATGCTGCGCAGGTGGGGCGGGGTCACGCCCGCCACCGCGGCCGCCGCGATCCTGTTCGCCGCCTGGCCCGCGACCATGCTGGCGCAGTCGTGGCTCTCCGCTGGTCTGGAAACGGTTCCGCTGGTGCTGATGTCCGCCGCCGGGTGGGTCCTGGCCCGGCCGGCACGATGGACCCCGCTGGTGGTGGGTGGGCTGGCGGCGGTGGCGTGGTTGTTCCACGAACGGGCCGTCTTCTTCCTGCCGGTGCTGCTCGCGGTGGCCTTCTTCTTCCACGGCGTACGGGCCTGGCGGGAGAACCGGAGCTCCTGGCTGGTGCTGGCCGCGGTGACGGTGGTGGCCCTCGTCCTGCGGGCGCTCGACGACCTGCCCGGCCGCGCGAGCGGGACCAGCGTGCCGGGGTCGGCCTGGTACGCGGGGCCGGGATCGGTGCTGCGATCGGTGCTCGGCTGGCTGCCGTACGACGCCCGCACGCCAGTGCCCGTCGATGCCGGGCTGTGGGCGCTCGCGGTGCTCGTGGTGTGGATGGTGCTGCTGCTGATCGGCCTGTCATTCGACCCGCGGCGCACGCTGCTGGTCGGTGCGGTCGTGATGGCGTTCCTCGCCGTAGAGGTGCTGTCGTTCGTCACTCTGCGTGGCGGGTTCGCCGGTAGCGTCCTGGCCTCCGACCCCCGCTTCACGTTCATCACCGGCACGGTGCTGCTGGCCGGCCTCGGGTCCTTCGCAATCGACTGGCGGCCGGTCGTGTGGCTGACCACCGGGCTGGCCGTCGTGGGTTGCTGGAGCATGTGGAGCATCGGGGGTCCTGTGGACCCGGGCCGTGATTGGCTGGCGGCCGCGCGCCAGGTCCGCGGCGACCTCGCTCCCACCCCCAGCCCACCGGCGATGCTGGGGCACTTCTTCTTCACCACCGAACCGCCGGTGTACGAACTGGGCACGACTCGCACGCTGCTGCAGGTCGGCCCGCTCCCTGCCCGGTTCCCGCAGCGGTCGACCGCGCCCTTGCAGGTGGACAAAACCGGGACGATCGGACCGCTCCGGTTCACGCCGTTGGTGGTCGCGGAGGGCCGGCAGTGCGGGACGGTCGTGGTGCCGCAGTTCGACGCCGGGGTGCGGGTGGTGCGGCTCGGCGACCTCTACGTCTTCCCGCCGCCCGGGCCGATCGCCCCGATCGCCATCGAGGGGTGCACCGACCGTGTGGAGGTCGGGATCCCCGGTCGGTGAGAGGGTGAGGGCATGAAGAGGTGGATCGCCGCGGGTGCGGCCGTGGCAGCCGGAACCGTGGCGGTGCGCAAGGGCCTGCGCACAGTGCCGCCGCCGTTCGGTCCCTTCGACCGCCCGGCGCCGGAACTGCCGCGCGCGCCGATCCCTGAGGGACTGCCGGAGCCGGTGCAGCGCTACCTCGAGGTGGTTGTCGGCGACACCCTGCCGCTGCAGGATTCCGCCGTGATCAGCGGGCGGATGTCGATGCGTCTGGGCGCCGCGCTGCCCGGCCGCTTCCGGTTCAGCCACATCGTGGGCCGCGGCTACCGCCACTACATGGAGGTCATGCCGTTCGGCCGCAAACTCATGACAGGGCAGGAGTGGTACCTCGACGGCCACGCCCGGCTGGACCTGCCGATGGGCCTGGTGGAGAACCAGCCACGGGTGGACCGGGCGGCGAACCTCAGCATGTGGGGGGAGTACGTCTGGCTGCCCGGGGCGCTGGTGGATCCGGGGGCGCGCTGGGAGCCGATCGATGCCGTCAGCGCCCGCCTGGTGGTACCGCAGACCGACGGCCCCGACGCGCTCGTCGCGTTCTTCGACCCCGCCACCGGCCTGCTCGAGCGCTGGGAGGCGTTGCGCTGGCGCAGCCCGCAGGACGCAGAGCCGATCCGCTGGGTGAGCCGCAACCACGCCTGGACCCGCATCGGCGGCATCGGGGTGCCAGCCCTGTCATCGGTGCAGTGGGGCGACCAGCGCCAGCCCTGGCTGAAACTCAGCCTCGACGATGTCGTGTGGAACGCGGACCTCGCCGGCTACCTGGAGGCCACCGGCCCCTGAGGCCTAGCGGCCGTGGCCGTGCAGCCCCGAGGTGATTCGGCGCACGATCTCCGTGGTGCGGGGGTGCCGGGCGAAACTGGTCAGCGTCAGCGGGCTGGCGAAACGCTCGCGCACAGTGGCCTTGGACCGGGCGAACTCGCGCAGGCCGTCCGGGCCGTGGATGCGCCCGAACCCCGACTGCCCCACCCCGCCCCAGGGCAGCGCCGACACCCCGGCGTACATCACCCAGGAGTTCATGCTCACCATGCCGACCCGCAGCCGGGATGCGGCGCGCTCCATCGTCGAGCGACTGCTGGAGAACACCGACGCCGCCAGCCCGAAGTCCGCGGCGTTGGCCCGGTCGACGGCCTCGTCCATGTCGCGCACGGGATTGACGACCAGGGTCGGCCCGAACGTCTCCTCCATCACTGCCAGGGAGTCCTCCGGGACCCGCGCCAGGACGATCGGCGACACGACCCCTTCGCCGACCGATTCCGGCCCGCCGACCACCGCGGTCCCACCGCGCTCCAGGGCGTCGCGCACGTGCTCGCGCACCACCTCGATCTGAGAGGGCATCGTCATCGGCCCGTACGAGGAGTCCGGCCCGTGCCCGGGGGTCAGCGCCCGTGCCTTCTGCGCGACCAAGTGCAAGAACTCGTCGTACACGCCCTCGTGGACGTACACCCGCTCCACGCCCACGCAGGTCTGCCCGGCATTGCTGAACGCGCCGAACGTGGCAGCGTCCGCGGCCTTCTCGAG
The DNA here is from genome assembly GCA_016703125.1 of Micrococcales bacterium. NCBI lineage: Bacteria > Bacillati > Actinomycetota > Actinomycetes > Micrococcales > Micrococcales bacterium. Next base: position 65,788 of record JADJCR010000007.1, read on the forward strand.
GTCGGCGTCTGCGTCCACGAGCACAGCGTCCTTCCCGCCGCACTCCAGCAGCACCGGCGTCAGCGACTGCGCGCAGGCGGCCATGACCTTCTTGCCGGTGGGGGTCGAGCCGGTGAAGGAGATCTTGTCCACGCCGCTGGCGCACAACGCCGCGCCGGTCTCACCCTTGCCGGTGATCAGCTGCGCGACGGGCTGCTCGGGGACGACCTCGCTGATCGCGTCGACCAGCCACTGACCGACCGCTGGGGTGAACTCCGAGGGTTTGAAGACCACGGCGTTGCCGGCGGCCAGGGCGTAGACGATCGAGCCGATCGGTGTGAACACCGGGTAGTTCCACGGCCCGATCACGCCGACGACACCGAGCGCTTGGTACTCCACACGGGCATCGTGGTTGATAGTCAGCAGACCCGGCTTCACCCGGCGTCGCCGCAGCACCTTCTCGGCGTTGAGCGCGGCCCAATTGGTGTGCTCGACGGAGAGGATGATCTCCAGCAGGGCATCGTCGGTGGGCTTGCCGTTCTCGGCGTGCACGAGCTCGGCCAACTCCCGGGAGCGCCGGGCCAGCAGCCCCTTGAACCGCAGCAGCCTCCGGCGCCGCTCGTCGAAACCTAGACCGGCCCACCAGTGCGCCGCGATGCGCGCGCGGTCGACGGCCTCCTGCACGCCCGCGGCGTCCATCATCGGGTAGGTGCCGATCACCCGGCCGTCGGCCGGGGAGTGGCTCTCGAAAGTCTGCGTCGTCGTGGGCATGCGGCAACCGTACCCGCGATTCGGCGTTCGGCACCTCGGGATCGGGATGGCCGCTTGGCCGAGGACGGGAGAGGTTCGGACATCGGGGAGTGGAAAGGCGCGGTTGGATCGCTCCCGGCTGTACGTTTCGCTCCCGCCTTGCGCTGCTGCGGCGGGGTCAGCTCGTCGCCGCCGGCGGCGGTCCGGGACGCATCTCGACCCGCGCCCCCTCAGCCGCCGATCGCTGGGCGGCCAGTGCGAATCCCAGCAGGTCCCGGCCCTGCTCGCCGGTGACCACCGGGTCGTGCCCCTCGAGCAGGGCATGCACGAAGTGCCGGCCGGACTTGACGAACGAGACCCCCCAGTCGGCGTCCATGTCGTCCATGTGGATCGTCCGCTGGTCCTTGTAGAGCACCACCGGGGCGACGTCGAGCATCCGGCCGTGCCCGCGGGTGACCCAGATGACCCCCTTGCTGCCGGTGATCTCGATGCGGTCGTCCTGCCCGTAGTAGTTGCCGTGCAGGCGCAACTCGGGGGAGAAGGTCGCATCGAAGGTCCCGACGGCGCCGTCGGCGTACTGCCAGGTGACCACCGACGGGGAGTCCAGCACGCCGTTGAAACTGCTGCCGATGTAGGCATGCACGGACTGCGGGAACCCGTGCAGGTACCACGACGACGAGAACTTGTGGTGGCCGTCGTCGAAGACCTGCGCCCCGCCGCCGCTCTTACCCGGGTCGAACCGCCAGGCCATGGCCTCGGCCGGCACCTGCCAGCCCTCGGTGGAGTAGCCGGCGGCCGACTTCAGGCGGATGCTCAGGACGTCGCCGATCTCCCCGGCGTCGATCAGGTCCCGGGCCCGCTGGATCGGTGGGTAGAACACGAAGTTCTCGAAGATCTTCAACGTCACCCCCGCCCCGGCCGCGGTGGCGATGATGCGGTCGGCCTCGTCGACGTCCAAGGCCATCGGCTTCTGCAGCGAGATGTGCTTGCCGGCGGCGGCGGCCTGCTCGGCGATCTGCTCGTGCAGATGGTGCGGCACCAGGACCTCGACCATGTCGATGTCGTCGCGGGCCAGCAGGTCCTCGGTGTGGGTGTGTCTGGCATCCTCGGGCACGGCCCAGGCGGCTCCGCGGGTGGCCAGGTTCTCCTCGTTGGGATCCGCGATGGCGGCGATCGTCGCTTTCTTGAAGTGGTGGTACGCAGCCGCGTGCAGGTCCGAGATGCGGCCGCAGCCGATGATGCCGACGCGGATCATGGCGCCTCCCATAGGTCGAGGTCGGCCCCGAGATGGGCCTGTTGGACTCGTTCGGTGTGCAGCCGCCGCCAGCCGGTCCCCGGGTGCGCCGGGGGGACCCACCCGGCCCGCCGGCGCTGCAGTTCGGCGTTGTCGACGAGGAGGTCCAGCCGGCCGGCCGGCACGTCCAGGCGCAGCCGGTCGCCGGTACGGACCAGGGCCAGCGGCCCGCCCACAGGATGGTCTTCAACCCGTTGTCCGGCGCTTTCTCCGACCGCACGTCCGCCAGGCTGGGCCGCCGCCGGCCGTGGATCATCGCCGGGTCGTTGACCGCTGCCGCGCTGATGGTGGTGATGTCCTACCAGGACAGCATCGTCGGCCTGGCCTTGATGTGGTTCGCTGTGCTGGCGGCGGCCAACGTGGCGTTCTCGGCGATGACCGCGTACATCCCCGACCAGGTGCCGGTGAGCCAGCGCGGCTTGGTGTCTGGCTTCGTCGGCCTCGCCCAGGTGCTCGGCGTCGTGATCGGGGTCGCACTGGTCTCCTTCGTCGTGCCGGACCTGCAGCAGGGCACCTGGCTGGTGGCCGGGGTCATGCTCGTCCTGCTCATCCCCATGGTCGTGTTCGTCCCGGACGCCCGGCTGCCCCGGGAGGCCGTCGCGCCGTTCCACTGGGGCCGGTTCTGGTCGGGCTTCTGGGTCAGCCCGAAGCGCCACCCCGACTTCGCGTGGGCGTGGATCACCCGGTTCCTGGTGTGGCTGGGGACCGCCCTTGCCACCATCTACCTTCTGTTCTACCTGAAGGACTACCTGGAGTACCCGCAGCCGGAACAGGGGCAGACGACCCTCATCGGCCTGTACGGCCTGGGGACCATCGTCACCGCGGTGATCGGCGGGCGGATGTCCGACCGGTCCGGGAAGCGCAAGATCTACGTCATCGTGGCGTCGATCGTGATGGGACTGTCGGTGCTGATCCTCGCCTTCGTGCCGGTCTTCGCCGCCGCCTGCGTGGGTGCCTTCCTGCTGGGCACCGGATACGGCGTCTACCTGGCCGTCGACCAGGCGCTGATCACGCAGGTGCTGCCGACCGCCGAGGACCGGGCCCGCGACCTCGGGGTCATCAACATCGCGAACACCGCGCCGCAGATCCTCGCCCCGGTAATCGCAGCGCCACTGGTCACCCTGCTGGGCTACCCCGCCCTGTACCTGGCGACGGCGGTGGTCATGGTGCTGGCCGGGATCCTGGTGCGCTTCATCCGCGGCGTTGCGTAGCACCCGCGCTGGCCTACCGTGGGAGCCATGACCCTGCTGGTCTCCAACGGCGACAACGAGTTCGTCGGCAAACTCATGGACGCGCTGGCCACCAAACACGGCGTCGACGTGACCGCGCTGGTGCCAGAGGGTGGTGAAGCGTCGGTGCCCGGCGTGGCAGTGGCCACCGAGCCCGGCGACCACACGCATGTCCTGGTGACGATGCCCACGGACGACGCCGCGATGCGGCGGGCGATGGACCTGGTCAACTCCCTCGACGACCAGCACGTGCTGTTCATCGCCAATGAACTCGACCCCGAACACCACGAGGTGATGGATCACATCAAGGGTTCCGGCCGCGCGTGGACGATCGTGCCTCCCGTGTCGATGATGGACTTCTCGTTCGCCGCGCTGCCCCCGCAGATCTTGATGGCCCGTGCGGTGTTCGGCATCTCGGGCAACAGCCGCATCGGGTTCGTCGCGGCGTCGGACATCATGCGGGTGCTGTCGGTGGTCATGGCGGAGTCCGGCCACGACGGCCGGGCGTACGTCTGCACCGGCCCGGAGGCGGTGGACATGCCGACGGTGGTGGCCCAGCTCTCAGCGGTCGTCGGGCGCCGGATCGACTACATCGACCTGCCCGAGGACGAGCTGAAATCGCTGATGGTCCAGTACGGCCGGCAGGATCCCGACGTCATCGAGAGGCTGGTCATGAGCCACTTGCGCGCCTGGCGGGACGGGCGTGCCGATGTGGTCACGACCACCGTCGCCGACATCACCGGCCAGCAGCCGCTGAGTGTGTCCGAGTGGTTCGAGGCGCACGCCGACACCTTCGGCAAGGGCCCGTCGCTGGCGCAGCGGGCGGCGAGTGCGCTGGTGAAGGCGCGTTACCGCGACCGGATCCTCGGGGCGGGCTGACCCGCCAGGCGCGCTTCCCCGGCCATCCGCGCCGGCGAGGCGACCAGCGCGAACCGCAACACGCGCAACGCGGCATCGGCCAATGTGCGGTCCACGGCGGCGGTGCGCGGCGACGAGCCCAGCATCGTCAACGCCCACGGCGGCAGGCTGTCCCAGGCCGCGCGGGCCAGCACCCGGTACCCGGGCTTGAGACTGGTCGGCAGTGGTGCGCCGAGGATGAAGCGATGGGTGCGCCGCACGTCGTGATCCACCCGCAGGTCCGGGCCGAACGCGAGCAGGGCGGCGTCCAGACCGGCACGGCTGGTCGGTGGGTCGAGGACGCCCATGGCCCGTGCGACGACCGCCATGTCCGCCACGTACCCGTCGGGGTCGATCGCGCCGTCCCTGCCGAAATCCAGGTAGGCGCGCAGCATCGAGTCGGTCAGGGCGAGGTGCACCCACAGCAACAGGTCCGGGTCCTGCGCGGAGTAGGCGCGGCCATCCGGAGCCGTACCCTGCACCCGGGTGTGCATGGAGCGCACCGCCCGGACGGTCTGCTCGGCGAGGTCCGTCGAGCCGTAGGTGGTCGCGGCGATGAAGGCGCCCGTCCGCTGCAACCGGCCGAAGGGGTCCTCGCGGTAGGAGGAATGCCGGTCGACGCCGGCCAGCGCCAAGGGGTGCAGGGCCTGCAGCAGCAGCGAGCGGATCCCGCCGAGGAACGTGGCCACCGACCCGTGCACCGTCCAGATCGCGTCGTCCGGGGTGAACCAGCCCGGGGCCCCTGTCGGCCGGGCGATCGCACGCGCGACGTCGCTGGCGCCATCCGTGCGCCCGGACAGCACCTCCCGCACCTGACTTGCCAGCGGTGCCAGCGTGGCCTGCATTCCCATGACCCCACCGTCGCAGCCAGTGGCAGGGGCCGCAATCGCGGCGCCGACCCGACACACTGGTGGGCATGCGCGCAGCGGTTCGGCATGAGTACGGCGGTCCGAGGTGGTGGCGGTGGCGGAGGTCGACGCCCGCGGGGGTCCGGGGGGGGGGGGGGGGGGGGGGGGGGCGGAGGGGGGGGGGGGGGGGGGGGGGGGGGGGGCGGGGGGGGGGGGGGCCGGGGGGGGGGGGGGGGGCGGCGCCCGGGGGGGGGGGGGGGGGGGGGGGGGGGGGGGGGGGGGTCGGGGGCCCCCCGGCGGGGGGGGGGGGGGGGGGGTGGCGCCGGGGTGAGTGGGCTGGCTGTGGGCGACGAGGTCTGCGGCATCGGCCGGGGTGCGCTGGCGGAGTTCGCGGCTGCCCCGGCGGCGAAGATCGTGCCCAAACCGCCCGAGGTCGGTTTCGCCGACGCCGCTGCGCTCCCCGTCTCCGGGCTGACGGCCCTGCAGGCCGTGGAGGCGGCGGGCGTGAGCGCAGGTCAGCGGGTGCTGATCCTGGGTGGGTCGGGTGGCGTGGGCAGTTACGCGGTCCAGATCGCCAAGGCCACCGGCGCCCATGTGACGGCGACGTGCAGCCCGGCCAAGGCCGATCTGGTCCGGGAGCTCGGCGCCGACGAGGTCGTGGACCACGCCGCACCGCTGCCAGCCGGGGGTTTCGACGTGGTGCTGGCCATTGGGGGAAACCTGCCGGTCCGGCGCCTGCGCGCCCTGCTGGCCGAGCGGGGCACGCTGCTCGTGATCGGCGGTGAAGGGGGCGGCCAGATCCTCGGTGTCGGCCGCCAGATCCGGGCCGTGGCATGGAACCCGTTGGTCCGGCAACGGCTGGGGATGCTGGTGTCGAAGGAGTCGGGCGCCGACATCCAGCGGCTGGTGGACATGGTGGCGGCGGGCCGGTTGCGACCGGTGATCGGCGCCCGGTTCAGCCTGGACGAGTGCCGCAGGCGCTGGCCGACATGGCTGCGGGCCGCCTGCGCGGGAAGGCCGTTGTCGAGGTGGGCTGACGGCGCCGCGACATCGCACTACCGTCGGGGCATGGAGATCTTGCGCACACCCGAGGACCGGTTCGACGACCTGCCGGATTTCCCGTGGCAGCCGCAGTACGTCGACGTCAACGGGATGCGGATGGCGTACATCGACGAGGGCGAGGGCCAGACCGTTCTGTGCTTGCACGGTGAGCCGTCGTGGGGTTACCTCTACCGCAAGATGATCCCGGTCTTCCTGGCGGCGGGGATGCGGGTGGTGGCGCCGGACTGGCTCGGTTTCGGCCGCAGCGACAAGCCGGTGGCCGATGCCGACTACACCTGGGACTTCCACCACTCCTCGATGCTGCACTTCGTCGATGCGCTGGGTCTGGAGGACGTGACGCTGGTGGTGCAGGACTGGGGCGGCGTGCTCGGGCTGACGCTGCCGGTGAGCCACCCGGATCTCGTGTCCCGCCTGCTCATCATGAACACGGGCCTGGGGGTGGGGTCCAGGCCCACCGAGGGGTTCCTCGCCTGGCGGGATTACGTGGCGAACACCCCGGACTTCAACGTCGGGGAGCTGATGGCCCGTTCGGAGCCCGGTCTGATGCCCGCCGAGGTGGCCGCGTACGACGCGCCGTTCCCCGACTCCCGCTACAAGGCCGGGGTGCGGCGGTTCCCGATGCTGGTGCCGATCAGTGAGGACATGGCCGGGGTCGAGGTGTCACGGGCCGCGGCGGTCTGGTGGGCCACGCAGTTCAGCGGGCAGTCGTTCATGGCGATCGGGACGAAGGACCCCGTGCTCGGGGAGCCGGTGATGCAGCGGATGCGCCAGATCATCAAGGGCTGCCCGGAGCCGATGCTGGTCGACGCCGGGCACTTCGTGCAGGAGCACGGGGAACCGATCGCGCGGGCGGCGCTGGAGGCCTGGGGACTGCTCTAGCCCCGGTCTCTACCGGTACTCCGGGTTCGGGTGGTCGGGCACCGTCAGGTCCCAGTTGCGGGTGTCGTTGCCGTGCGAGGGGATGCCGCCGGCGTCCTTCACGGCCCGCGCCATGTGCAGCAGGTTCCAGGTCATGAACACCGTGTTGCGGGTGGTCCAGTGGTTGTGGGCCCCCTGGTTGTCGTCGAGGTAGCTCGGGCCGGGGCCCGCCTCCCCGTTCCAGTAGGCGTCGGCCTGCGGCGGTATCAGCAGACCGATGTGGCTCAACGCGTAGAGCATCTGCGCGGCGCAGTGCTTCCCCCCGTCCTCGTTGCCGGTGATCAGCACGCCGCCGACCTTGCCGTAGTACGACCACTGGCCCTTCTCGTTGACGTCGCCGGACCATCCGTACAGCCGCTCGATCGCCAACCGGGTCGTCGAGGACTGGTCGCCCAGCCAGATCGGCGTGGCCAGCACGACGATGTCCGCGGGCTCGATGAGTTCGCGGTAGATGCCCGGGAAGTCGTCGCGCTCCCAGCCGTGCTCGCGCATGTCCGGCTGGACCCCGGGAGGGATCACGTGGTCGACGGTCCGGACGGTGTCGGTGCGCGCGCCCACCCCTTCGAGGATGTGGCGGCTGACGGCGATCAGTCCCTCAGTGTTGCTGGTCTCCGGGGACCGTTTGAGGGTGCCGTTGAGGTACACAGCACGCAGGTCGCTGAAGTCGGTGGTGTTGGCGGCGATCTCGGAATCGATGAACGCCTGGACGTCGGCGGGGAGCATGGGCGGAAGTCTAGGCGCGGTACATGGTCTGGGTCACGCGCCCGGGTCGCCACAACCGGATCCGCAACCGTGGCGGCTTCTCATCGGTCAGGCCGGTGTGGACCGCCGAGGTGAGGTCGATGCGGAACCGCACGGCGTGCGGCGGGTAGTCCGGTGGCGCGGGCACCTCGACGGCGACTCCGGACAGTTTCGCCTCACCCGCCCACGCGCCGTCGGGGCCCGGGTCGCGGGTCGGGCTGTGGACGGCCACCCGCGGGTCGCGCCGCAGGTCCAGCGTCTTGCGGGCGTCCGCGGCGGTGCCGAAGAAGATCCCGTCGTCGGTGAACTCCACCTCCGTGCCGCTGATCCGCGGTGCCCCGTCGGCGCGCAGCGTGGCCATGGTGCAGTGCTTGCCGACCGCGAACGCCGCGCGGACCAGTTCCGCCAGCTCCGGGTCGTCATTGAACATCCAGGACCTCCGCCTGCAATTCCTCGATCGACTCCAGGAAGAAGTCGAGGATCCGCTCGGGGTCCTCGGTGATGCCGGTGTCGGAGTGCACGGAGAAGTTCAGTCTCCCGTTCAGCGTGTAGATGCCGAACGACAGGTTCATGTTCCCGCTCAAGCCCCCCATGCCCCAGCTGCCGAGCACCTCGCCGCCGGCGACGTAGATCGGATGGCGCGGACCGGGGACGTTGGTGGTCACGCCGATCGAGTGCTCCTGGGTGACCTTGTGCAGCAGTCGTTCGACGTCCGGGGTCATCAGCGAAGAGACCGAGATCAAACCGAACGACACGACCGGCATCGGCGACTCCTTGAGGTCGTCGAGCCGACGGCTGATCTCCTGCAGCTGTTCCACGGCGTCCTCGATGCTCACCGGCAGCAGGACCGGGATGAGGCCGAAGCGGTTGCCCAGGGTGCGCGGCAGGTCCGCATCGGGCCGGCGCAGGCTGATCGGCACCGCGGTGAAAAGGTCCTCGACGGTCAGGGCGTCCTTCTCGACGAGGTACTTGCGCAGGGCGTTGGTGAGCACGGCGAGCAGCACGTCGTTGATCGTCGTGCCGGTCGCGCGGCCGATGTCCTTGATGGGCTGCAGGTCCACCGGCTCGATCCAGTCGACCTTCTTCTCGCCGCTGACCGGCCCGTGCAGGATGGTCTTCCCGGGCCGCGGTGCGAACAGGAACTCCACGGCGTTCTTCGACACCTCGGCGGTGTCCTCCGCCACACCCAGGATGCCGGTGCCGAACTCGATGAACCGCTTGGGGTACAACGCGACCGACAGCGTCTCCTGCACGAACTCCACCGGGTTGCGCACGACGTCCACCACCGGGGAGGCCACCTTGCCGACCAAGTCGCGCTTGCGGCGCCGGGGTTTGTCCACCGTGACCGGCCGTTGCACGGTCTCGGTGTCGTCGCACAGGCTGAGCACCAGCCGGACCAGGGCCCAGCCGTCGGCGATGCTGTGCTGGATGCGGCTGTGGACGGCCGTGGTGTTCCCGCGGTAACCCTGGATCACGTACATCTTCCACAGCGGCCGGTCACGGTCGAGCAGTTGCGAGCGCTGCTGCGAGACCAGTTCGGCCAACTCCTCCTTCGTCCCCGTCTGCAGGTGCAGCACCTCGACGTGGTGGGCGATGTCGAAGTCCGGGTCGTCCTCCCAGTGCGGGAGGTACACCGGGTTGCGGGAGGGCCGCAAGCGCTGGCTGAACGTCGGGTACTTGTCGACGATGCGTTCCTGCACGATCGTGGCGAACACCTCGGGATCGATCTCGCGGTCCAGCCACATCAGTGAGGAGACGGTCTGGTTGTTCTTCTCCCACTCGCTGTAGAGCCAGGCTGCGTCGGCGGGGGACAGTCTGCGTTCGGCCACGCAGACGAGTCTAGGTCTCTGGACAGGATCGCCGCCGAGTGAACAGATCCCGACGACGAGCAATGGGGAGTCCGGCCTGACCGGCGTCTTCGAGGGGGTGTCCCGCGCGCCACAACTGGGCGACGAACGCCCCACACGGCCGGAATTCGCCCAGTTGTGGGCCTGAAATGCCCTTTGTGCGGCATCTTGGCCCACGTTTCGGCACCACAAGTGGGCGCCTGCAGACCCGCCGCGCCCACTTGTGGCGGCGACCGCCCCGGAACCGTCTGCCTCGGCCAGCCGTACCCTGAATCCGTGGAGTTCACCGGCACCCAGGCGTATCTGACCAACCCCGCGCTCGAGGCGGCCGTGCGCTGCGCCTTGGTGCTGGAGAAACCCCTGCTGGTGCGCGGTGAGCCCGGGACGGGGAAGACCTTGCTGGCCGAGGCGGTCGGGCAGGCGCTCGGGATGCCCCTGATCACCTGGCACGTCAAGAGCACCACCCGCGCGCAGGAGGGGCTCTACCACTACGACACGGTCCAGCGGCTCTACGATTCCCGCTTCGGCGACCACGACGTGCGCGACATCCGCGAGTACATCCACATGGGTGCGCTGGGCCGGGCCTTCCAGTCGCCGGAACGCGTGGTCCTGCTGATCGACGAGATCGACAAGGCCGATATCGATTTCCCCAACGACCTGCTGCACGAACTCGACCGGATGCGGTTCACCGTGATGGAGACCGGTGACGAGGTCGCAGCCGCGCACCGCCCCGTGGTCATCATCACGAGCAACGCCGAGAAGGAACTGCCCGACGCGTTCCTGCGCCGATGCATCTTCCACTACATCGACTTCCCGGACCGCGAGCTCATGAGCCGCATCGTCGAGGTGCATCACCCGGGCCTGGATCAGCAACTGCTCGAGCAGGCGCTGACAGCCTTCTTCGCTGTGCGCGGCATGGACCGCATCCGCAAGCCACCGAGCACCAGCGAACTCGTGGACTGGATCGCGATGCTGCAGGCCACCGGTGTGGACGAGGTGGCACTCGGCGACGACATGCCGTTCCTCGGCACGCTGCTGAAGAAGGAGCAGGACATCGAGGCGTTCCACGCACGGTCCACCCGGCGGTACTGATGTTCTTCCTCGGCCTGCTGTACCGGCTGCGTGACCAGGACGTCGCTGTCGGGGTCACCGAGGCGCTGGCCCTGTCCGCGGCGCTGAAGGCCGGCGCCCACGACGACACGGTCCGCGGCTTCTACTACGCCGCTCGCGTCACATTGATCCACCACGAGGGTCACCTTGACGCCTTCGACCGCGCGTTCCTCGCCGAGTACGGCAACCTCGACTGGGACACCTCCCTGACCGAGCAACTGCGCGAGTGGCTCGACGAGCAGAACACCCGCCTCAGCGAGAGCAGCGACGAGGAGCCCGACTTCGCCGGGTTGCTCGAGATGTTTGAGCAGCGCAAGCGCGAGCAGACCGAGCGCCACGACGGCGGGCCGCACTGGATAGGCACCGGGGGCAAGTCCCCGCTGGGCCAGGGCGGCTCTGCGCTGCAGGGCGTGAGCACGGGCAGTTCCGGCGGCGGGCGGGCGGCGATCCGCATCGCGGACATGCGCTCCTACCGTCCGTACCGCTCCGACGTGACCCTGGACATCCGGCAGATGGAGGTGGCGCTGCGGCGGCTGCGGGCGTTCGTGCGCGAGGGGGCGCAGGTCGAGCTCGACATCGACGCGACCATCGATGAGACCGCGCGCAACGCCGGCGAAATCGAGGTCGTCACCCGCCCGCCGAGCAAACCCAACACCCACGTGGTCCTCATGATCGACGTCGGCGGGTCGATGTTCCCCTACTCGACCTTGATGAGCCAGTTGTTCAGCGCCACGAAGAAGGCCACGCATTTCAAAGAACTACGGACCTACTACTTCCACAACTGCGTCTACGGCAAGGTCTACGGGACCGAACGCTTCACCGAGCCCACGTGGGTGCACGACCTGCTGCGCGAATGCGGGCCGCACTACAAGCTGATCATGGTCGGCGACGCGTTCATGGCACCCTACGAACTCGGACAGGCGGGGCCATGGAGCGCGACCGACTCCTCCCGGGTGCCGGGCCTGGAGTGGCTGCACATCCTGGCTGACCACTTCCGCGATTCCTGCTGGCTCAACCCGGAGCCCCTGAGCCGCTGGAACGGGACCACCATCGAGGACATCGGCCGGGTCTTCGAGATGTTCCCGTTGACGACGGAGGGGTTGACCGAGGCGATGGCGCACCTGAACCGGGGGACCCCGCAGCGCCGCTGATCCCGGGCTGAGCGGCGCAGATGCTGACCAATCGGACCTGACTGCCGGGCTCCGCAGGGTCTAGTGTTGACCACCTGTGCCGGCAATGGCCAACTCGGTGACGGGTCGACAACCGGCAGCCCCACGCCCATCCCGGTCGACGTCTCGGGTGTGCTCAGCGGGAAGGAGGTGACCACCATCAGAGCCGGCGGCGGCCACACCTGCGTGGTGGCAGCATCCCGGGCGTACTGCTGGGGATGGAACGCCTTCGGGCAGATCGGTGACGGCACTATCGCGGCCTCGATGCCGCTGCCCACGGCGGTGGACACCTCCGGCGTGCTGGACGGGAAGAACGTCACAGCGGTCCGGGTGGGTGCCTATCACACCTGCGCGCTGGCCGACGGGGAGGCGTTCTGTTGGGGCGAGAACGTCGACGGTCAGTTGGGGGATGGCACAACCACAGACAGCAAGTCCCCGTCCCGGTCACCACTGCGGGGGCGTTGGCGGGTAAGACGGTGGGCGGCATCACCGTTGGCAACTCGCACGCCTGCGTTCTGGCGGACTCCGAACTCCTCTGTTGGGGGCGCAACAGTTTCGGCCAACTCGGAGACGACTCGACAACCATGAAGTCGACACCGACCCCAGTGGACACCTCCGGTGTTCTCGCCGGGAAGGCGCCCAGGACATTCAGCGCCGGGTTCATGCATGTGATGTTCGTGGCGGCCCAGGTGCCGACCGCTCCCCGTACCGTGGTCGCCGCGACAGGCGCGAGCGAGGTCACTGTGATGTGGCAGCCCCGAAAAACGATGGTGGGCGCGTGATCACGGGTTATCGCGTGTCCGGCGCTGGTGCCTGCGAGACGACCGGCCTGTCGTGCACGGTGGCGGGGTTGGCGCCGGGTGACTACATGTTCAGTGTGGTAGCGCGCAATGAGATCGGGGATTCGACCGCGGCGACCGTGACCGCGACGGTTCCTGCAGAGCTTGTGCCGCCGGTGGCCAAGTCGAAGCAGTCGTTCTCCGCGCCGAAGCGCATCAAGAACCGCGGCGTCACGGTGATCGTGAAGAAGGCCGCGAAGACGGACGCCGGTCAACCGGTGACCACCAAGGTGACGAAGAAGGGCAACGTCAAGGTGATCCGCAAGAAGGGCGCGATCAAACTCCGCACCTTCGGGAAGAAGGGGTGGCGGGTGACCGTGACCCAGGCCGCGCCCGGTACCGATACGCATGAGCCGTTCAGCCAGCGCGTGGTCTACGTGAACGGGAGACGCCGCTAGCCCGCGCCGCCGAGCGCAACACGACACTCGTCCCGGCACGAGCCCCACAGAACCGGTCCCGCCCGCCGCCGGAGCCCAAGTACGGTGAGCCCATGAAGACCGCATGTGTGATCGGGGCGGGGGCGGCGGGTCTGGCGACCGGCAAGGCCCTCGCCGACCGTGGAATCAAATTCGACTGGTTCGAGAAGGGCAGCTACGTCGGGGGGCTGTGGCAGATCGACAACGACAACGGGGGCGCCGCGGCCTACCACTCGCTGCACCTGAACTCCAGCCGCCCGCGCACCGAGTACCCGAGCTTCCCGATGCCCGAGGACTGGGCCGACTACCCGCCGTACTACCAGGTCGCGCAGTACTTCGAGGACTTCGCCGACCACTTCGGCCTGCGTGAGCGGATCACGTTCAACACCGAGGTCACCAACGTGGAGCCGGTCGACGACTACTGGCGCGTTACCACCTCCGACGGCGAGACCCGTGATTACAAGAACGTCCTGGTCGCCAACGGACACCACTCCAGCCCCAAGACCCCGCACTTCGAGGGGACATTCACCGGGGAGTCCTTCCACGCCCACGACTACCGGGACCTGTCGGTGTTCGCCGGCAAGCGGGTGCTCGTCATCGGGGTGGGCAACTCCGGCATGGACATCGCCTGCGACGCCGCCCGCAACGCCGATGCGGTCTACCTGTCCACGCGTCACGGCGTGCACGTCATCCCGAAGTACGCGCTGGGCAAGCCAGTGGACCAGCTCAGCTCGCCGCTGATGGCCTACATCCCCTTCCCGGTGGAGCGGCTGGCGTACGAGGCGATCGTGCGTGTGGCCACCGGCCGCCCGCAGGACCGCGGCCTGCCCAAGCCGGACCACAAGCTGCTCGGCGCGCACCCCACCGTGTCTGCCGAGCTCTACGACCGGGTCGGCCACGGCGACATCACCATGAAGCCCGACATCGAGCGTTTCGACGGGGAGAAGGTCGAGTTCGTCGACGGGACGGCCGAGGCCGTGGACCTGGTCGTCTACGCCACGGGCTACAACATCACGCTGCCGTTCCTCGACCCGTCGGTCTACAGCGCCGAGCAGAACAAGATGCCGTTGTACCTGCGCATCGTGCCGCCGGACCGCCCTGGCCTGTACTTCATGGGGTTCATCCAGACCGTCGGGTCCGGCATCCCGCTGACGGAGTACCAGGCCGAGTGGGTCGGCGACCTCATCACCGGCGAGGTCCCGATGCCCTCGCGCGACGAGATGCGCAAGTGGATCGACAACGACCAGAAGGCGATGGCCAAGCGCTACCTGCGCTCCGAGCGCCACACCATGCAGGTGGACTACTGGCGTTACATCAAGACCATGAAGGAAGCCCGCGGCAAGGGCGGCCTGCTCAGCAAGATCCCGGGTCTGCGGTGAAGGCGGTCCTGGCCGACCTGTCCACGCCGCGGTACCTCTGGACCGCGGCAGCCGGCAAGGTCAAGCACGACGCGGGCTGGGGTCCCGGCGGGCTGATGCGCCTGGCCGATGTGCCGGAGCCGGCATTGCCCAAGGGTGATGGCTGGCTGCGGATCAAGCCCGAACTCAGCGGTATCTGCGGCAGTGACGTGGGCCTGGCGCACGCGAAGTCCTCGTTCGTGATGTCCGCGTTCTACGCCGAACCGAAGGCCATCCCCGGCCATGAGATCGTCGGGGTGGTCACTGAGGGGGCGCTGGAGGGGCAGCGGGTCGTCCTCGACCCGATCCTGTCCTGCGTGCATCGCGGTTTCGAGCCGTGCCGCACCTGCCGGGAGGGCCGGCCGTACGCCTGCGAGCGGTTCGACGAGCCCGGCATCACCGGCTGCCACGCACCCGGACAGGGGTTCTCCGACACCATCGGCGGCGGCTGGGGGGAGTCGCTGGTGGCCCACGAAACGCAGTGCTTCGGCATCGGGGACGTGCCCTCGCGACGGGCGGTGCTGGCCGAGCCGGCGTCGATCGGGCTGCACGCGGCGTTGCAGTGGCAGCGGACCGGCGACCGGGTGGTCGTCATCGGCCCGGGCACGATCGGACTGCTGGTCACCGCCGCCCTGCGAATGCTGCACCCGGACCTGGACATCGCCATGGTCAGCCCGGGGGACTTCGGTTCGGCGAAGGCGACCGACGCCGGCGCGACCCGGATCCTGCCGACCGGGGCGGCGGCGGTGGAGGCACTCGCGGCCAGCGACGGCGGCCGGGTGGTGCGCCCGCGCATGACGAAGATCCCGATCCTCGAGCAGGGGGTGGATGCGGTGTTCGACTGCGTGGGTTACCCGGACACCATCGACCTGTCGCTGCACCTGTTGCGGCCCGGCGGCATGCTCGTGCTGGTCGGCGCGGCGGGCAAGCAGAGCGTCGACTGGAGCCTGGTGTGGAGCCGGGAACTCACAGTGCAGGGGACCATCAACTCCGGCCCGGAACCGTCTTTGGCAGGCAAGCGGACCATGGCTCAGGTGGCCGAGTGGCTGGCCGACCCCGGCTACCGGGTGGACGGGCTGGTGACCCACCAGTACGACCTCGACGAGTGGCAGCAGGGGTTGAGCACGGCGTCGGCCGGGCCGGGTGCGCAGGCGGTGAAGGTCACGCTGCGGCCCAACGCCGACGTACCGCTGGTGTAGCGGGGCTCAGGCTGTCCGCTGCGGCAGGTGGAACTCCGGCTCGGGTCGCCACACGTCGGGCAGGCGCAGGTGGGCCAGGGCCGAGACCGGCTCGCCGGCGATCGCCGCGGCGGTCATCATGCCCCCGCCCAGGGTCCCGCCGATGCCGTGCATGAACCGCGTGTCCGCCCCGACCATCCACAAGCCCTCGACCGGGGTCTTCGCGCTGGGCCGCTTGAGCATCATCTGCGACGGCGTCGCGGCCAGGCCGTAGGACGTGCCGCCGGTGGAACGGACGAAGCGCTCGTGGGTGATCGGGGTGGCGGACTCGTGGAACACGACCGAGTCGGAGATCCCCGGGATCGCGCGTTCTGCCGCGCGCATGAGCGAGTCGTGCAACTCCTGCTTGCGGCGCAGGTAGTCCGGGTTGCGCCGGTAGGACTCCCCGCCCACCGGCCCGCGGCCGTGCAGCCCCCAGAAGCGGTGGTCCGCCGGCGCCACGGTCATGACCTGGATGTTCGTCTGACCGGGTCGCGCGAGTCGGGGGTTCGTCGGGTCCTTCAGGCTGGCGGACGTGAGGTACGCGAACGAGGTGCCGGACATGCGGCCCGCGGCGGCGTCCGAGTACGCGGCGTCGAGGTCGTCGTCGGGGTACACCCACCAGTTGGTGTTCGGCGCGCCCTCGGCGGCCAGGTCCCGGTCGAGGATCAGGTAGTCGACGTACAGCGGCGCGGACATGGTCATCCGCGAGGTCTTGCGGCGCAGGTCGGCGGGCAGCGCCTCGGCGGGCAGCAGTTCCAGGAAGGTGCGCTTGAGGTCGGCGTCGGACACCACGACGGGCGCCGAGATCTCGTCGCCCAGACCGCGTCGCCGGTCGACGGCTGGACGACGCACGCGTACCCCGCGCACCGCGCCGCCGGCCACCAGGATCTCCTCGACCTGCGTGCGCAGCAGCACTTCGCCACCGTTGTTGCGCACCACCCGTGCCAGGGCGTCTGCAATCGGCTGACCGCCCCCGCGCGGGTACCAGGCGCCGTTGGCGTAGTGCAGGAACACGCCGGCATGGATGAAGAACGATGCGCGTGACGGCGGCAGGCCGTACGTCCCGTTGATCGCGGCGAGCACGCTGCGCAGGCGCGGCGAGGCGCCGATCCGGTCCAGGACGTCACCGAGCGTGGCGTTCATCAGCCGCAGCATGCGGTACCCCGGCATCACCAGGCCCGGAAGCTGCCGCAGACCCGGTCGGCGCACGCCGGCGCGCATCATCGCGCGCACGTCGCGCAGCAGGCCGACGTACTGCTCGATGGCGGCACGTTCGGCGGGGAAGGCCGCGACGAGGGCCTGCTGGTACTCGCGCAGCCCCGCCGGCACGCGGAACTCCTGCCCGTCGCCGAACAAGAGGGTGTCGTAGCCGGTCTGGTCCATGGGCAGGTAGTCGGGCCGCACGCCGAGCGGTGCGAGCACCGACGGGATGGAGCCACGTGGCTCGCAGTCGCCAAGGTAGTGCAGCCCGACGTCGAACTCGTACTCGCGGCCGGTGGCCGGGTCGCGGTGGGTGAAGCAACTCATGTTGCCGCCGGGGACCGTGTGCCGGTCGACGACGACGACCTTTTTGCCGAGCGCGCTGAGGTACGCCGCACAGGACAGTCCCCCCGGCCCGGCGCCGATGACGATGACGTCCGCGTCCATAGTTCGAGCGTCCCACAGCCGGATCCGCCTTGGGTGGCGTTCGGGTAGTTGGTTGACGTTCCTCGCGCGACGAGCATCAACCAACTGCACGAGCCCCAACCAGCTGCACGAGCGTCAACCAACGCCAGCGGGCGGTTCCCGGCGGCGTTCCGCCCCGCACCACCCGGGCGGCGCGCGATGATGGAGACGTGTCCGCAAGCCGTCCGGATGGACCGCGGACCGGTGCAACCGTTGTCGCCCGGCCCGCCCGTCGGCCGTACCTGGACAACCTCAAGGTCGTCCTGGTCTCAGCGGTCATCCTGGGCCACGTCTTCATCACCTACGGGGACATCGGGTCCTGGGCCTACCGAGAGCCGTCGGACAACCAGGCCTTCCTCATCGTCGCGGCGCTGGTGGTGTCGCTCGGGTCGTTCTTCGCGATGGGTCTTTTCTTCCTCATCGCGGGCCTACTGACGCCACGCTCGCTGGCGAAGAAAGGAACCGCCGGTTTCCTGCGGGACCGCATTGTCCGGCTGGGGGTGCCGTTCCTGGCGTACTTGGTGCTCTACCCTCTCGTGGTCTGGCTGGCCGGGGAAGAGGCCTGGTCGGCGGTCGCTTCCGACCAGTTGCTGGAGTGGACTCCGGGTCCACTGTGGTTCGTGCTGGTGCTGCTGATCTACTCGGGCGGATACGCATGGTGGCGCGCCGGGCGCCCCGCCCGCGGTTCCCAGGCGGCGTTCCGTCCCCGGGTTCTGGTGTGGCTGGGAGTGGCGATCGCGGCGAGCACCGTCGTGGTGCGTCTCGTGTTCCCCATCAACTCCGACCAGATCTTCTCGCTGCACCTGTGGCAGTGGCCGCAGTGTCTCGGCCTGTTCGCGCTCGGTGTTGTGTGCGCGGAGAACGGGTGGGCGGACCCGGTCCCGTCGCGGGTGCGGCGCGGCTGTGGCTTCGTTGCTCTGCTCGGACTGCTGGTGATGGTCGCAGCCTTCGCTGCGAGTTCGGACTCGGTCGAGCCCTTCGCCGGCGGGTGGCACTGGCAGGCGCTACTGACCGCGGGGTGCGAGGCGGCCATCGCGGTGGCGCTGTCGATCTGGCTGCTGGGGCACTTCCAAAGGCGCCATGACCGGTCGAGTCCGCTTCGTGCAGCACTCGGACGGGCGGCGTTCGGGGCCTATGTGGTGCAGGTGCCGGTGGTCGTGGCCGTAGCGCTGCTGCTGGCACCCGCGCCGTTGGCCCCGGAGGTGAAGTTCCTGATCGTGGCGCCCTTGGCCTGGACGGCATGCTTCGGGCTCGCCTGGCACCTGACCCGGCTGCCCGGGGTGCGCCGGGTGCTCTGAGGCCGGCTCCGATCGCCCTACAACGCCTGGTGCTCCTCAGCCCAGGCCTTCAGCACCTTCTTGCGTGCCCGTGCGGACAGTCGGTCGATGTAGAGCATTCCCTCGAGATGGTCGAACTCGTGCTGCAGGCAGCGGGCGAGCAGTCCGGTGCCCGAGACCTCCACCGGCGCGCCGGCGTGGTCGACGCCGGTGACCGTGGCGAAGTCCGGGCGGGCCAGCGGGTGGAACTGATGGCGCACCGACAGGCACCCCTCCTCGTCCTCGTCGAGGTGGCGTTCTGCCGGGGGGAGCAGCGTCGGGTTGATCACCACGCCGCGGTGGTAAGCCTGGTCGGCATCCGGGCAGTCGTAGACGAACACCCGCAGGCCCACCCCGATCTGGTTGGCGGCCAGGCCGACGCCGTCGGCGGCGTACATGCTCGCGAACATGTCGGCGAGCAGCTGCTTGAGGTCGTCATCGAAGTCCGTGACCTCCGCGCAGCGCGTGGACAGCACCGGATCGCCCACCTGGACGATGGGGCGCACCGAACCTTCGACACCGGCGTAACCGCGCTCACGTTCGCTCATCAACTCACCGGGACCCACACTAGCCGCAGGTCGGCCACCCGGATCTGGGTGCGCTTCAAGGTCACCTCCACCGGCGCGATCGTGGCTGCCTTGGCAGTCCATTCGGCGTCGAGGGCCTGCAGTTCGGCGGTCAGTTCGGCCTCGAGGTCGTTGATCTGCATCTGCACCTCGTCGACCTTGGCCCGCGCGGTGTCCGCCCGGTTCTTCGCGCTCTGGGCACGCCGGGCGGCGGCGCTGATCGACGACACCGACCGGCGGCCGCCGAGGAAGCCGCCGAGCACCGACGCGGCCGAATCCATGACGCTGCCGCTCACCGCCGCGCTGGCCTGCTGCGCCCGCGTCGACGCCCCGGCCAGCCGCGTCTGCAAGCTGCGCAACTTGCCCTCGTACTTCGACCGCAGCGGTGCGGCCTTCTTGTCCGCCTCACCCGCCGCCACCTGCTGGCAGCGCGCCGCGAACGCTTCCGGGCCCTCCCCGACGCGTGCGAACATCTTCAGGTCCGGGTTGCTCAGCACTTCGAGTGACTCGTTCGCCACAAGGTGGTCTGTGAGGTCCTTGGTCAATGTCGACCAGTACGTCTTCGTGCCCACCTTCGCCGCCGGTAGCACGTAGCGGGCGTTGGCCGGAGCCGGGGCGAGCAGGTCGCGGTCGTCGTAGTCGACCACCAGCGGGGACAACTGCAGCGACTGCTCGGGGGCGGGGAACAGCACCGCCTCGTACTCCTCGTCGTGGGAAGCGTCGGGCAACTGGTAGCGCAGCAGGACCCGCGCCACGACCGCGGCCTGCAGGCGGGGGCCGGTGGGACCCGGGGCGACCGCCCCCACCTGCCCGGCCCACGGCGCGGCCGGGTCGAGGTAGGACACCGCCACCCCCTCGGCCACCGCGGGCATGACCGGGGTCTCGTCGTCGGCGGGCTGCGGCTCCGGTACCTGGTCGGGCACCGCTGCAGCTGGGCCACCGGCCGGTGCGGCGGCGGCGCCGAGGGTGGGCGCGGCACCCGGCGGCGGGGCCTCCGGCTGAGTCGCGATTGGCGGGGTGGCCGGTGCCGCGGTCTGCTCCGGGGAGGTGGGGACCTCCGACGGTTCCGGCCCGGCCGTGACCCGCTGGATCTGATCACGGGTCATCGGCCCGCGCAGGTAACTGCGCACCCACCGCGTGCCGAACAACTCGACGTCGTTCTGCCCGGCCTTGCGGAGGAGGAACTGCCGCTTGCCGAGCCCGGAGATCAGCTGCGAGATGTCAGCGCCCGGTGGCATCCCCTCCAGCAGGCGGGCCTTGTCGTTCTCGGTGGTGAGTCGGCCGATCATCCACGTCCCGGCGTTGCTCAGCGCCTTGTAGTCGATGTCCACCGGGTTCTGCGTGCTGAGCACGACGCCGACGCCGAACGCCCGCGCCTGCTTCATGAGCAGCATGATCGGCTTCTTGGTCGGGGGGTTGGCAGTCGGCGGGAGGTAGCCGGCGACCTCGTCCATGTAGAGCAACGCCCGCAGGTCGGTGGTGCCGCTCTGCCGGCGCATCCACGTGACGAACTTGCTCAAGACCAGCGACGTGGCGCTCTGCCGGTCCTCGTCGGACAGGTGCGCGGTGGTGACGATCGCGCAGCGCGGACGGCCGTCAGGCGCCCACAGCATCGACTGGATGTCGATCGGCTGCCCGGCGATCCACGAGGCGAAACCCGGGGCGGCGAGCACGGCGTTGAGCTTCATCGCGAACGCCAGCCGGTCCTTCGGCGGGAAGAACTCGTCGAGGTCGAAGACCCCGAGTTTGCGCATCGGCGGTTGGTTGACGCGGGCCAGCAGGGTGGGCAGGTCGATGTCCTCCCCGGCCCCCCACGCCATCGCGATGATGTTGGACAGCAGGATGTGCTCGCGGCTGCTCAACGGGTCCGCTGAGATCCCGACGACCGACAGCAGGCTGGTCACGTACCCGTCGATCTCGTCGGTCAGCACCTCCTGATCGTCGGTCTGCGGGGCCTGCAGGGAGCCCAGGACGTTGAGCGGGACGCCGGCGGACGAGCCGGGGGTGAAGATCGCGACATCGAACTTCGCCTTGAACGCCGCCATCTGCGCCTCGGCGATGCCCCACGGCGCGAGCCCTTGCTTCCACGTGTCCGCCTGCTGCGCGGCGAAATCAGCGGTGGGCACCCCGGCAGCCTTGGCCTGCGCGGGGTCGACCCACGGTTCGAACTCCGGACCGCTCAGCCCCGGGAACACCAGCGCCAGGTTGGTCAGGTCGCCCTTCGGGTCGATGAGCAGGCACGGCACGCCGGCGTCCAGGCATTCCTCGATCAGTCCCACCCCGAGACCGGTCTTGCCGGAGCCGGTCATGCCGACGATGAACCCGTGGGTCACCAGGTCGTCGGTGGCGACGGTGACGTCGGCGGAGGTGTCGGGGTGCGTCCCAGCAGGAGATCGGCCACGGGTGCGACCCTACGGTCGCGGGGCGGGCGACGCCAATCACTCAGCCAGCTTGTCCACGTCCTCCGGGGTCACGTCATGACCCACCCAGCCCGCGACCCGCTTCTCGACCTTGGCCTCGCTCTCGGCGCGCTTGTCCTCGGGCGCCGCTTGCGCAGCCGCCCAGTCCCGCTGCACCTCGAAGTGCAGTTCCCGGTCGCGCAGGCTGGCCTGAATCCGGGCCATCTGCTCATCGCTGGCCTCGAGGCCGAAGACCTGCCGCACCGCCTGAGGGGTCTCCCGGCGGTAGTCGTGGCCGCCCTCGTCGAAGACCCCGGGCGTGGGCGACAACGCGTTCTGCATGTCCAGGAACGTGGCGAAGAACGTGACCACGGGCTGCCAACTGGTGCCGCGCGGCGCGCCGGGCGGGCGCTGGGCGTCCGGGCCGAGCCAGTCAGGCTGACGCCACAACAGGGTCGGGCCGAACTTGGGGATCGGGTCGTCGCCGTTGTTGAGCAACAGGTAGCGCACGCCGGCGCGCTGCTCGGCGGACAGCCCCCGCCAGTCGCGGATCGCACGCGGCAGGAACGCCGCCCCCGGACCCACGTCCGGCGCCTGCGCGACACTACGGTCGCCCCACAGCTCGTCGCGCCACTTCGTCGCGTTCGGGGTGCCGATCCACACCGCGGCGTCCAGGCTGATCCCGGCCGGGCCGGTGATGCCCTGCCCGCGGAACATCTCCTGACTGACCTGCGAGCCCAGGCTCTCGCCGAACAGCACGAACTTCGGCCGCGCGTCGGCGGGCCGGGCAAGCAGCCGTTGGATGAGCCCGTTCATCACCAACCGGGTCTGCCGGGTACCCATGTGGACGCGGTTGAGCGACAGGGCCGAGGGCAGCACGGAGTACTGGATGCAGGCCGACGCGCAGTCCCCGCGCGTGAAGTATTCGAGGGTCTCCGTGGCCACGTAGTTCACGTAGCCGGAGCCGGTGGGGGAGAACAGGGCGAACACCGAACGGTCCAGGGCGCCGGTCCGGTCGATCTCCGCGAGCAGCAGGTCCGCACGCTCCTGCTCGCTACCCGCGCTCTGCAGCGACGCGTAGACGCGGATCGGCTGCTTGGCCGGCTCACCCATGACCGCGGAGATCTGCTCGGGGCGCAGCACCTCGCGCAACCAGCGGGAGGACTCGCGGGTCTGCTTGTCCCACCCGATCACCGATCCTGGCCCACCGGTCACCTCGGGCAGGTCCGGTGCGGCGGCGTTGGAGTCGTCCGCGGCGTTGCCGCCCACGGCAAGTTTCCGGTTGACCAAGGTCACCGCACCCCAGCCGGCCGCGGCCAGGGTGCTGAAGGAGGCGAGACGCCCCGCGGTGCGGTGGTCGGCGGGATCCCCGCCCAGGATGCGGGCTGCCAGCCGGGCCCACCCGGCGCTGAGCTTGGCCTCCCCGTGGCCGGCGGCGATCAGCAGGGCCGTGGTCACGCCGGCCGCGGCGACGGCAGCGGGCGCAGACACCGACCGGGTCACGTCCTCGTGGACCCGGCCGTCACCGCCGTCCGCCGACCCGACGACGGAGTTGCGGATGGTGGCGTACCCCGCGCCGGCGGTCAGAGCCGCGGTCCCGGTGGTCACCAGTGAGCGGTCGCCGGGCACGTAGCGGGTCACCGCTGTCACCAGTCCGGCGGCACCCGCGGCGGCGTAGCCGGTGGTGGCCAGGCGCAGCAGGGCCCGCCGGGGCGGTTCGTGCTCGTGGGCCGGCAGGGCCTTGAGTACCGCGGCACCTACGGCCACCGCCGTGGCGTCGACTGCCATACCGGCCCCCGACCCCGGCCCGAAGCGGCGGGCGAGCGCGCGCAGGAAGGAGTGCGCGGAGGTGCCCCAGCCGTAGCCGGTGGCCCCGGCGACCCCGGACAGGATCGCCTGGTCGCGGGTCGCGCGCGACAGCAGGTTGGGTTCGAACGACCGCCCGGTCATGAAGGCGCCGAGCAGGATGCCGGCTTGTGCGGAGAGGTCGAGGTCGTCTGTCGCGTCAGTCACCCGGCACAGTCTGCCAGCGCTGGGCCGGGGATCATCCCCCGAAGAGGGGGAGTCAGCGGACCGGGCCGCCAGGTGACGCCCGATCGCCCTATGCAGGCAGCGTTCGCACAGTGATGGAGACGCGCGGCCCGAAGTTGCCGGCCTCGTCCTCGGCCGCGACGGTGTAGGTGTACTCGGTGTCTGGGCTCAGCCCGTCCTCGGTCATCCCGGTGCCGTCCTGGTCGAGCACGATCGTTCCGGTCTCGGTATCAGTGCCGCCGCGGCGGGTCACCTCGACCTGCAGGAAGGTGCCGTCCGGGGGGTTCGTCCACCTCAGCCGGATCGAGGTGGCGGTGCGCGACACGAGGTGCAGGTCGGTGACCGGGCCCGGTGCGGTGGTGTCCGGCCCCCGGTACCGGAAGGCCACGGAGGCGGCCCGGTTCTTCCGTACCCGGACCTTCTTGACCGCGTCCGCAGGTGCCAGGTCGCCGACCTTGGCGGCAGTCAGCGTGTACCTGCCGGGCTTGAGCTTGCGCAGAACGCGTGCAGCATCCACGCGCACCACGCGCGTGAACCCGTTCGGCCCGCGCACCCGGATCGCGGGCTTCAGCCCCTGGGTCCCCACGACCCTGATGGTCAGTGGGCGTCCTTTCGGGACTGTGGCCGTCCCCGGCGCGGCCATGGTCCCCGATGCGATCAGTACGGCACCCACGACTGCGACAACTCTTCTGGCGAACATGACCCTCCCCGCACCTGTCCCCATTGTCCTCCTTAGCCGGCGTCCCGCCCAGCCCCGGCACAATGCCAGGGTGAGGGTCCTCTACGTGCACCGCCAATATCTGCCGCTCCCCGTCGGCTGCGGCCGTGCTGCAGGCAGCCGCCATCCCGGGCGTCGAGGTCCGGTCGGCCGGAACCGCGGCGGTGGCGGGAGCACCCGGCTGCACCCTCGCCCCCCTGCTGGCGGGGTCGGAGCACACCTCACAGCCGCTGACCGCGGAACTGGTGCAGTGGGCCGACCTGGTGCTCACCGCCGGCCGCGAGCACCAGGCCGGTGTCGTGGCGCTGGATCCCGGAGCCCGCACGCGGACGTTCACCATGCGCCAGGCGGGCCGGTTGGCGCAGTGGCTGCTGGACGCGCGCATGCCCGCTGCGGCGCGTGAGCGGGCGGCGGCCCCCGAGGGCTGGGAGAGCCGCTTCGAGCCCGACGATCCCCTTCGGCACGTTGCGCCGATGCCGGCGGGGGGCCGCGCGGCCTGGCTGGTGCCGGAACTGGACGCCGCCCGCGGTTACGCCCCCGCACCGCCCCCGGAACCACCCACCGGCCGACGACGGCGCCGCGCCGCGCCCATGCACCCCGACGACGTGCCGGACCCCCATGTGCTGGGTTCCGAATGGCACGGGACGGCCGCCGAGCAGATCACCACCGCGGCCGTCCCGCTGCTGATCCTGCTGCGGGATGTGGTCCTGGCATCTGGGTGAATGCCGCGAAAGACCGGCAGGCGAGGTGCCGAAGCAGAAGGTGTGACCGTTGCACGTGTACGCCGCGAGGCCCGGACCCCGGTGCTGCGGTGGGTGCTGGCTGCGTGCGTCGCGGGCGGTTCCCTGCTGACCGCCCCGCAGGTCGCGATGGCCGACGATCCGCCGCTCGCGCAGGGTGAGACGATCCGCGACCGCGGGTTCGCGGCGATGGTCGTCGACGGCGACACCATCCGCTTCTCCCATTCCCGCAACCGCCTCACCGACTCCTACCAGTCCATCCGGTTGCTCGGCGTGCAGGCCCCGGAGAAGTCCCCCGGCGCCTCCGGTTGTGAAGGGCCGAGCGCGCACGAGTACCTGCGTGACGCGATCGAGGGGAAGCCCGTCGTGCTGGC
This sequence comes from Micrococcales bacterium, assembly GCA_016703125.1. Lineage (NCBI taxonomy): Bacteria > Bacillati > Actinomycetota > Actinomycetes > Micrococcales > Micrococcales bacterium. Next base: position 91,313 of record JADJCR010000007.1, read on the forward strand.
CTCCGCCGGCGACTCCCGCTCTTCGATCCGCAACCGCCGCCTGCGCACCGTCTACGTGCAGCAGGGTGACGGGAGCTGGGTCGACGCCTCCGCGCTGATGCTGTCGGCGGGCCTCGGTCAATGGATGCCGAAGAAGTTCGAGCCCGTGCACAACCTCCAGTACCGCAACCTCTTCGACGCCGCCCGTGCCCGCGGTGTCAACATGTGGGACCCGCAGTTCTGCGGCCAGGGCCCGGAGGCGAACCTGCGTCTGGTGATCCAGCCCGATCCCGTTGGTGACGACGCGCAGAACATCAACGACGAGTACGTGGCGATCGTCAACGACGGCACGAACCGCGTGGATCTCTCCCGCTGGATCATGCGCGATGGCAGTCTCGAGTGGCTGCGGTTGCCGGCGGGGACCGCTGTCGACCCCGGCGGTGTGCTGACGATCCGTTCGGGGTCGGGGCAGAACACCGCGTCCTCGGTGTACTGGGGGCGCCGGGCGCCGGTCTGGGCGAACTTCACCACCGCCCGCGGCACCCGCACCAAGTTCGGGTTCATCGGTGACGGTGCGTACCTGCTCGACCCGCGCGGCAACGTGCGCGCCTCCAAGGTCTACCCGTGCCTGGATGGTTGCGCCGACCCGGCCCGCGGTGCCCTGCGCATCGCCAGAGTCAACTACGACCCGCCCGGTGACGAGCGCCGCAAGCCCAACAGCGAGAGCATCACGATGAAGAACACCGGTGCCGTGGCGCTGTCGCTGTTCGGCTATGAACTGCGCGCGGGCGGCTTCGGCTACGAGTTCGGGCCGCACGACGCGCTGGCTCCCGGGCAGCGCTTGACCATCCGCCTCGGGACCGGCCAGTCCACCGCCGCCGAGCGCCACCTCGGTCTGGGTCGCGCGGCGCTGGCCAACAGCGGCGACCGGATCCTGCTGCGCTCCTTCGACGGTGCCCCGCTGGACTGCAAGGCTTGGGGCAAGATGAAGTGCCTGGCGGGGTACTGATCCCGCTCCCTGGGTGAATCCCTCCCGAGGTGGACACTTGGAGTCATGAAGAAGCGCACGACGGTGGTCGGCATCGGGACGGCGGCGCTGGCGGGGCTGGCCGTCGCCCGGTTGCGCAGCCGCCTCCCGCTGGTCGAGACGGGTACCTTCCCCAACGGCATGGACTACGCGCGCTGGGGGACCGGGCCGAAGTCGGTCCTGTGGATCCCGGGCGGTCCGGGCAGTGACGTTCCCCGGGGGACCTTCGGAGCCGTGGCCGGTTCCCAGTTCCGTCCGCTGCTGGAGGCGGGCTTCAGCGTCTGGCAGGTGACGCGGCGCCGCAACATGCCCTCCGGCTACACCGTGCAGCAGATGGCCGATGACCACGCCGGCCTCATCGAGGACAACTTCGGCGGTCGGGTTGACGTGGTCGTGGGCGTGTCGTACGGCGGGATGATCGCGCAGTTCCTCGCCGCGGACCACCCGCAGCGCGTCGGCCGGGTGGTGCTCGCGCTGGCAGCGGCCCGGGTCAGCGAGTGGGGGTACGACGTGGACCGCCGGTGGGCACAAGCGCGAGTGGCAGGGCAGTGGCGGGGGGCCGGGGAGGCGATGGCCGAGTACATCTACCCCGAACCGCAGCACTGGCGTCGCCGCCGCGTGCTCGGGCCGTTGCTGGGGCAGGCGTTCAAGGACGAGAAGGTGCCACCGGGGGACTTGAAGGTGGAGTCTGACGCGGAGGTGCTGTTCGACGCCCGCGAGGCGCTGCCGCGGATCACGGTGCCGGTGCTGGTGATCAGCGCGGAGGAGGATCTCTTCTTCCCTCCGGAGGAGGTCACCCGCACCGTCGATGCGATCCCCCGGCTGCCAGGCGATCCAGTACCAGGGCATGGGTCACATCCGCGCGGCGATGAGTTCGCGGCTGGCCCGGGACATCCTGGAGTTCGCGCAGTCCTGAGCGGGCTCAGCTGCTCGGCGGCCGCGGCGATGTCGGCGAGGTCCTGCTGCATCAGTTTGCGGGTGCTGCCCACCATCAGCCTCCCGACCACTGCGCCGAGGGTCTTGTTGAGAAAGCCGCCGGCCTCGGCATCGAAGTGCATCGACAGCACGCAGCTGTCGTCCCCGGTCGGCGCCACCCGCAGGATCGAGGTGTAGTGGACCTGGCCGTGCTGAGCCTCTGCGGTGTAAGACCGGCCCGGATCGACCGCGGTGATGGTCATCTCCTCGCTGGCCGACCTGCCGAACATGGTCCGGGTCTCACGCCACCGGGTCCCCACCGCGAAGCTGTCGCCGTCGTCGAGGCGCTCGACCGACTGGATGCCCGAGATGACCTCGGGACTGTGCTCGATGTCGGTGATCAGGCTCCAGACGGCGACGGCCGGGGCGGCGACCTCCTGGCTGACCTCGATGGGTCCGGGCATGGGTGGCTCCTCTCGCGCGTTCCATCCTCGCACTGCTGCGTGGCTGGCCGGACCTCAACGACGCCACCACCCGGCGAACTCACCGCGCCGGAACTGCAGCGGCGGTGGCCGCTGGTACTGCGCAATGGACGTGAGCACCGCGATCGCCGAGGTCACGTTCCACCCGGGTGTGCATGCTCGCAGAGATCGGCCGCCGCGATGAGGCGGACATCCCCTCCCGGCAGTTCGTGGCCGACATCCACGGCCAGGATTTCGCGTGGCTGGACGACCGCTCCCGCCGCACCCGCGCCTGCCTCGACCCCGATTCCTACGAGGCCGGACAGACGCTTGGCACCTGGCTGGTGGAACGCGAGATGGGCGGGGTCATCCATCTCGCGGTGCTGCAGCCCAGCCTCGTCGGAAACGTGCGTGCGGTGCGCTGTACCGGCTGACGATCGAGGACGGGCGGTTGGCTGCGGTTCACCTGGTGCGCGTGCGGAATCCGGCATCGCTGGAAGAATCGGTCCCGCGAGAGGAGCACGCGATGCAGGCGATCACCGAACTGATCGGGGTGTACCACGCCGACGGCGGGCTTGCCGGCGAGGCGAAGTACGTGATCGGGAAGTTGCTGGGCACGGCGCACTGCGCACTGTGCGACATCACCCACTCCCCGGTGCGCCGGAGGCCCGCGTGGGACGCCATGGTGGTCCGGCTGGGGGTCCCGTTCCGATTGGTGCACCTCAACGAGATGTCCGACGAGGTGGCCGGCGCCGTGACTCGCAGCGGTTCGCCGGTGGTCCTGCAGCGCACCGACGCCGGCCTTAGCGTCCTGCTCGCCCCCGATGAACTGGAGAGCCTCGGCGGGGCGGTCGACGCCTTCGAGCAGGCGGTCCGCACGCGGCTCAGTCGGGCTTCGTCGCAGTGAGGCGAGGCGGGGATTACCCCGCGTTGGAGGTTGTGCACGGCGTCGGAGAACGCACATGTGGTTCCTCTCACGCGGTGAACGACCTCTAACGCGGCTGGCCCAAGCGGGCGTGTGCCCCGCGAGGCGTAGCCTGTGGACGACGGGAGGAGGCAGGAGTGGACCCACGCTGGCCGGCTGCTGCAGTCGGCGTCACGGTCGCAGCCCTGATCGCAGCGCCGGCTCAGGCCGGAGGCGGATCGGGTGCCCTGGGCGGCGTCAGCGTCTCGTACGCCGTTGATGACGTGGCCCGTTTCGATGGACCGGGCTGTGCCCGGGTCGGATGGAGCGTCGACTACCAGCGGCCTGTCGACTACGACCTCTACGTCGAGTTGGAGTTGCGCCAGGCGGGCAGCAACTCCCCGCTGACCGACGTGGTCACCCCCATGTACGAAGATCCCGATGCGGCGACTCTGAGGGGCGCGTTGTGCATCGACGACGACTTCGATCCCACCGGCGGGGACTTCACCGCCACCAGCACGCTCACCGTCGAGGACGAGAACCTCGTGGAGGTCGGGTCGGTGCAACTGTCCGGCCGGTCAACGGTCAGCGTCGTGCAGAACCGTTCGAAGTTCGTGCGCCTCAAGGTTCGTGCCGGTACCAGGTATGTCAAGCCGCCGACGGTGCGTGGCAAGGTCACAGCATCGACAGTGTCCAAGGGTAGGCTGGGGGCTGACGGATCCGTTCTTGTCGAGGTTCGGGTCAAGGGTCGCTGGCGCACAATCGACACCCTGTCCATCGACCAGTTCGGTCGCTTCTCCGCCACGATGTCCAAGCGGATCTCGAAGGGGACGAAGGTACGAGCACAACTCGCCGGTTGCGGTTGGTGCACCGACGTGTTCAAGACGGTGAAGGCCAAGTAGGCCTGTCCTCACGTGATGCGGACCTTGAACACCCGCGAGTACGCCAGGTAGCCGGGCACGGCAGGTGCCTTGGCGCGCACCTTGCAGGTGCCCTTCTTCTTCGCCTTCAGCGTCGACGACGACACCGAGCACACCGCCTTGCTGCGGCTCTTCCATGTGACCCGCGTGCCTTGCGTGGTCTTCTTCGCGAGCTTGACCTTCTTGCCCTTCTTCAGCCGCGCCGGCGGCTTCTTCACGGTCTGCTTCCCAGCCGCCGTGGTGGGGCTGGTCGTCGGCGTCGGCGTCGGCGTCGCGGTGGGGCTCACCGTGGATTGCGCAATGAGGTCGACGGTGCCGTCGGTGGTGATGGTGACGGTGTCAGCGGTTTCGCAGGTCGCCTTGGCGCTGTGCCACGACTCCAGGGCGCCGGTCGAGGTGGGCTTGATGCGCACCCGGTAGGTGCCGGGAGGCATCGTGGCCGCATACGTGCCGTTGGTGATCGCGCTGTATCCCGGGTAGTCGCCCCGCGCGAAGTCTTGGCAACTGGCGTAGAAGAACACATCGCCGCCGACCACCGGACCTGTCGTGGTGCTGACGGTGCCGCTCACCATCTTGCCGGCCGCCACACTGATGTTGACGGGCGTGTCGCCCTCGACGGTGACCGTGACCGCCTCGCTGCAGGACGGTTTGGCGGAGTGCCAGGACTTGGTGGCGAAACTCTCCGGGTACTCGCTCTGCTCGGGGTAGAACAGCACGCGGTAGGTGCCGTCGGGCAGGTAGTAGGAGTAGGCACCCCCGGTGAAGATGCCCGGCCACGCGGGCCGCGCGTAGTACTCGTCGCACGTGGTGTAGAAGGCCAGCGCACCGCGGCTCACCGTGCCGTTCGGCGCCTGGACGGTGCCGCTCACGTGTGAGCCGGTCGCTGCCCTGAGGTTCACAATGGGGTTGCCGGTGACGTTCACCACGTCGGCCTGCGCGCACCCGGGCTTGGCGTTGTGCCACGACATCACGGCGTCCGGCTGGTCGTCCGGGTAGATGAGTACAAGGTACGGACCGTCGGGAACCGTCACGGAGTAGGTGGCGAGACTGAAGTCGTCGGAGGCGGCCGAATCGTCGTCGTAGTAGTCCTGACAGGTGGCGTAGAACTCCACCCGTCCGCTGGACACCGGACCGTTGCCGCTGCTCACCGTTCCACTGACGACACTGTCCGCCCCCTGAGCCGGAACCACCATGGCCAGCATCCCCGCGAGCAGGCCGAGTACTGCGATGAGGACTTTCGTGAGCGTGCGCACGACAACCACCCCTGCTTCCAGGGTACGCCTGTTCGGCGGCTCTAGAGTCCCAGCGGTCCGCGGGCCAGCCGCTCGAAAACCCGGTGCGGCAAGAGGCGTTTCGCGAACGCCCCGAGGCGTTCGTCCGCGGTTCCGACCGTCACCCGTCGCGGGGGCCTGCGGGCGGTGAGCGCCTTGACCACCGTCGCGGCCACTCGCTCTGCGGGCACCCCGGCACGTTCGTCGCGTTCCATCGTCGTGACCGCCTTGTCGTTGGCCGCCGCATAGGGGTTGTCCGGGTCCGGGTCGCTGCGCCGGCGGTTGTCCGTGAACCCCGTGGCCGCGTTGCCGGGCTCCACCAGCGTGACCGCGATCCCGAACGGCGCGACCTCGTAGGCCAGCGCCTCGCCGAACCCCTCCAGCGCGTATTTGCTGGCTGAGTAGTACGCCTGGAACGGCAACCCGATCACGCCTGCCAGCGAGCCGACGAGCACCACCCGCCCGCCGCCCTGCTCGCGCATGTGGGGCAGTGCGGCGCGCACGACGCGGACGGTGCCCCAGAAGTTCGTCTCCATCTGTGCCCGCGCCTGCTCCAGCGGCGTCGTCTCGACCGGTCCGGACAGCCCGAACCCGGCGGCGGTCACGAGCGCGTCGAGGCGGCCGTGCTGATCCCGCAACTGGGCGATCCGCTCGCTCACCCCGGCATCGACGTCCATGGTCAACGGCGTCCACGCCACACCCGTGGGTGGGCGCCGGCTGGCCCCCACGACGGTCCAGCCCGCCGCCACCAGCCGGTCGGCGCAGGCGCGCCCGATGCCCGATGAGGCCCCGGTGACCAGGCAGACGCCCGGCGTCATGGTTGCGCGAGCCTCATCGCAGCGTCGCCCCGGGTTTCAATGTTGGGTACCACGAACAACTGGGTTGCACCTCATTACCCAACATCATCGGCTCGTCTCCGTCGCCACATCGGTGAGGAAGTCGCCCTCCTCGCGCCAGCCCGGGTAGGCCGCGGCGAAGTCGGCGAGGATCCGGTCCAGCGGCACATCATCGAAACTCCCGCGCTGCCGCACGTACTCCATGTGCCGGTGCCCGGCCTTGTCGAACGGGTGGTAGATCGAGTCGGTGCGGCCGTCGAACTCCAGCGGCAGCAGCCCGAACTTGTCGCACAGCTCGATGTTGAACGCCGGCGTCGCCTTGAGCCACTGCCCGTCGAGGCGGATCTCGGTGAACCCGTGCCAGAGGAACACGTCGGTGCCCATCGCCTCCCGCATCCGGGCGGTGGACAGGTGGTTGCGCACGTCGGCGAACCCGAGCCGGGCCGGGATCCCGCGGGCGCGACAGGCGGCGGCCAGCAGGGTGGCCTTCGGCACGCACCAGCCGAAGCCGCGCTGCAGCACGGTGCTCGCACGCATCCCGGCCGGGGTCAGGTCGATCCGGTAGGGGTCGTAGCGGAAGCCGTCGCGCACCGCGTAGAACAGGGCGACGGCCACCTCGCGGTCGGTGTCACCCTCGGCGCGCTGCGCGAACGCCACCACGTCGGGGTGGCCGCTGTCGACGAGTGGTTCCATCACCTCGAGGTTACGCCCGGCCCGACCCGCGCCTGCAGCCCCCGCAACATCCCGGTTGCCATGATGTGGTCGGCCGGGGTGATCCCCAGGCGGTAGCCCAGCCCCAGCCACCACGGCCGCACCCAGCCCCGGTTGCGGATCAGCATCCGCGTCCGGCCGCCGTCGGCCGGGTCGAGCGCGAACGTCCACACCCAGTCCAGTGCAGCGCCATACTTCTGCGCCCAGCCCGGTGGCAGGTGGGTCGTCGACTGCAGCACCAGCACCCGCGGCGCATCGGCACGCTCCACGACGAACTGCGCGGTCCCCGGTGGGCCGTCGGGGACGATGTCACCGGGCTGCAGGTCGCGCACGAACTGCGGGTCGAGGGTCGTCGCGCTCGCCCAGTTATCGGGGAACAGTAGCCGGTCCACCCACCGCGGCGTGTACCACCCGCCGCTGTGCCAGCCGACCTGCGTGAGCCACGGCCACACCTGCTCCGGCGGCGCGTCCAGCGTGGCGGCGTGGTTGGTGATGAACGTGGCGCCGTCGATCAGGTCGTCGCCGGACAGGCTCCGGCGGCGCTCCTCGAGTGTCGAGCCGGACATCTGGCCCAGGCGGTACAGCACGGCGTAGCCGGCCAGTCCCGCCGCGGTTGCGAGCCTGAGCGCACCCATGGGAGACACCCTAAGCGCGACCCGCGGGAGTACCCTGGCAAGTGGGGGAAGGGGTGGGGAAATGGTTCGTTCATCGACCCTCCGGCTGGCCGTTCCGGTGGCCGTGGTCCTCGTTCTCGGTGGTACTCCCGCGGCCTTCAGCGACCCGGGTGCCACCCTGTCCAGCACGCCGTTGTCCGGCACACAGGAGGCCGGCGGGCACACGCTCACCTGGTCGATGTCCGGAGCCTCGGCGCCGCCGGCCGAACTGGCCGGTTCCTACGACGGCGTAGTCCGGCCCGGCGCCACCGTGACGTTCACCGGATCGGCGTCCTTCAGCATCGGCAAGGGTTATGTCACGAACCTGTCGCAGGGCGCTTCGCTGAGCGGCACCGACGGCGCGTCCTTCTCGGAGCGGGTCGGCGAGGGGACCTACACGCTGCCCTACTCGCTGTCCGCACGTGCGCCGAAGGCGACCGAGGAGGACAAGATCGGCGACGTGATTGGCTACATCTCGGCGTCGGCATCGTCGCGCAACTGCAACGACTACGGCGTGTGTGGCGGGCCGCGGGTCAGCCTGTCCCTGGCCGTGGTCGTCACGTCGTCGGACACTGAGCCGCCGACGATCTCGTTGGAGAAGCGCTCGAGCATCTACGTGGACGGCAAGCCGAAGGCGCACTCCAACGCCGTGCGCTTCCCGCTGAAGCTCACGTTCACCATCAATGACAACTCCGGCAAGGTCATGGGCGGGATGCGCCTGTACTCCGGGGGCACCGCCGTGCGTTCGGCCACCACGAAGGGCTTCGTGAAGAACGGCCGCTATTCGCTGACGCTCACGAAGACCCCCAAGGGTCCGGGTCCCTTCTACTGGTGCGGCCAGGCCAAGGACAAGGCGGGCAACCTCAGCCCGATCAAGTGCAAGTGGTTGTCCATCGCGGTGCCGATCTCGCGCGCGAACGTCAACGGCTGCGGCACCGCCGGCTACGGCGAGGCGGCCGAGTGGCTGCAGAACTACTTCGGTGATGTGCGTGAATACGGCTTCGGGGAAGACCGCACGCAGGTCGCGATCCGCAACGCGTGCAACATCCACGACGCCGCCTACGCGGGCATCACGATCTACGACTCTCTCGACAAGCGCTACGTGGACTTCCGGCAGTGGAGCCGGCTGGAGATCGACGCCAAGTTCCGCACCGACATCCGGGCGCTGTGCGGCCGGGAACTGAGCACGCCGAAGCGCATGGCGCCGTACCTGCGCACATGCACCCACGGCGTCGGGCTGACGACCTTCGTCGGACTGATCCCCATCAAGGGGCTGGCCGCACTCGAGGACGCGGGCGCCAACACGTACTACGACATGGTCCGCGCGTACGGCGCGGTCGGTTTCGACGCCGACGCGACGGTGCCGGGCACGCAGGAGCAGATGCCGAACCGGACCTCCCCAACCGGAGGGGTCCGGAACAACACGTGAGGCGTCAGCCCGTGCGGGTCTCCACGTTGAGAATGTTCCCGTCGGGGTCGCTGAACCACACGCTGCGCATGTCATCCATCTCCGCGACGCCGTCGTTCCAGGTCAGTTCCTCTGCCTCGAACGTGTCGAACGAGACCCCGGCCGCCCGCAGACTGGCGACTACTTCGTCGAACGCGTCGGCGGGCAGTTCGAAGGACAACGCGGTGGCCTTGTTCGTGCCGGCGTAGGCGGACGGGTAGACGAAGAAACTGCTGTCACCCGACGGGTAGAACAGCCCGCCGACGGCGTCTTCGCCTGGCGTGAAGCCGAGCACCCCCTCGTAGAACGCCCGCGAGCGCTCCGGGTCGGCCGTCGGCAGAGTCGGTGTGGGGGTGTGGTCGGACAACATCGGAACCTCCGACGCTAACCGGGCCGGTCGGCCCGGCGCGCTTACGACCGTAGGCACGGAAGGCGCCGCAAGGACAGGGTCCGAACGGACAATCCCGGCACGGTGCGCCCGAACGTCAGAAACTCCCCACGTCGACCACCCGCACCACCGCTTCCCCCTGCTCGTCGCTGGCCGCCAGATCCACCTCGGCCTCGATGCGCCAGTCGCGGTCGTCGTCGGGGTCCTCGAACACCTGCTGCACGACCCACTTGCCCGGCAGTTGCTCGATCTGCAGGAACTGCGGGCCACGCGCCGCGGAACCGGTGCCCACAGACTCGTGCTCGCTGAAGTAGTCCTCCATCGCGGCCTGCCAGCGCGCCGCATCCCAGCCCGCAGCGCCGTCCAGGTCGCCGAGGTCATCCCAGCGCCCGAGCGAGGCGAGTTCCACCCGGCGGAACATGGCGTTGCGCACCAGGACCCGGAAAGCCCGCACGTTCGCGGTGACCGGTGGCGGGCCGGTGTCCACGACGTCGGCCTTCACCGGGGCCTGCGGGTCGATCATCCGCTCCCACTCGTCGAGCAGGCTCGAGTCGACTTGGCGCACAAGTTCCCCGAGCCACGCGGTGAGGTCGTCGAGTTCTTCGGTGCGCGCGGCTTCCGGCACGGTGCGCTGCAGCGCCTTGTAGGCGTCGGCCAGGTACCGCAGGAGCAGGCCTTCGGAAGCGGCGAGTTTGTAGGCGCTGATGTACTCGGCGAACGTCATGGCCATCTCGTACATCTCGCGGGCCACGGACTTGGGCTTGAGCTCGTACTCGGTGACCCAGGGATGCCCCTGCGCGTAGATGTCGTACGCGCCGTCCAGCAGGTCGGCCAGTGGGCGCGGCCAGGTGACCTCCTCGACGAGTTCCACCCGCTCGTCGTACTCGATCCCCTCCGCCTTCATCGCCGCCACCGCCTCGCCGCGGGCGCGGGACTGCTGGGCGTAAAGCACCTGTCGCGGATCCTCCAGCGTCGCCTCGAGGACGGAGAGCACGTCGACGGCGTAGGTCTCCGACTCGCGGTCCAGCAGTTCCATCGCGGCCAGCGCGAAGGTGGACAGCGGCTGGTTGAGCGCGAAGTCATCGGACACTTCGTCGGTCACCCGCAGATCCTCGGTCACCACCCCGGCGGCCACCAGCGATGCGGTGATCGCCTCGGCGCGTTCGGCCATGACTTCTTTCGCCGTGGCATCCTCATGGTTGTCCGTGAGCAACTGCAGCAGCGCGCCCTGCGGATCGTCCTCCCGGTGGGCCACGTTGAACACCATGGCGTGGGTGACGTCGAAGCGGGACTCCAGCGGTTCCGGCTCCGCGACCACGAGCCGGTCGAACGTCGACCGGTTCCAGGTGGGGACACCCTCCGGGGCCTTCTTGCGGACCACCCGCCGGCGCTTCTTGGGATCGTCGCCGGCGCGGGCCAGCAGCCGTTCGTTCTCGATCTCGTGCTCCGGGGCCTGCACGACGACGTAACCGCGGGTGTCGAAGCCCGGCCGCCCCGCGCGCCCGGCGATCTGGTGGAACTCCCGGGCCCGCAGCACGCGCATGCGCCGGCCGTCGAACTTCACCAGCGACGTGATGAGCACAGTGCGGATCGGCACGTCGATACCGACCCCGAGGGTGTCGGTGCCGCAGACCACCTTGAGCAGGCCGTGGCGCGTCAGGCGCTCGACCATGCGCCGGTAGCGCGGCAGCATGCCGGCGTGGTGCACGCCGATGCCGTGCCGGACCAGCCGGCTCAGCGACTTGCCGAAACCGGCGGTGAACCGGAACCCGGCCAGTTCGTCGGCGATCGCCCGCTTCTCCTCGCGGCTGCACACGTTGAGGCTCATCAGCGCGTTCGCCCGTTCCACCGCCGAGGCCTGTGTGGGGTGGACTATGTAGACCGGCGCGCGATCGTGGTTGAGCAGCACCTCGATGGTCTGGTGGATCGGGGTCATCGCGTAGTCAAACTCGAGGGGCACCGGACGGTCGCCACCGGCCACGAGTGCTGCGGGCCGGCCGGTCCGCTCGGCGAGATCCTCCCGGATCCGCGTCATGTCGCCCAGAGTCGCCGACATCAGCAGGAACTGGGCGTCGGTGAGTTCGATCAGCGGTACCTGCCAGGCCCACCCGCGGTCGCGGTCGCCGTAGTAGTGGAACTCGTCCATGCACACGAAGCCGACGTCGGCCGCCCGTCCGGTGCGCAGCGCCTGGTTCGCGAGCACCTCCGCCGTCGCGCAGATCACCGGGGCGTCCGGGTTGACCGCGGCGTCACCGGTGAGCATGCCCACGTGCTGCGGGCCCAGTACATCGCACAGGTCGAAGAACTTCTCGGAGACCAGGGCCTTGATCGGCGCGGTGTAGTACGAACGCCGGCCGTCGGCCATGGCCAGCACCATCCCGCCGAGGGCCACCAGGCTCTTGCCGGACCCGGTGGGCGTGGCCAGCACCACGTGCGAGCGTGCCGCGAGTTCGAGCAGCGCCTCCTCCTGGGCCGGATACAGCGGGCGGCCCGTGTCCGCAGCCCACACCGCGAAGCGCTCCAGCACTTCCTCGGGCTCACCGGTCAGGTCGATCACACACTCGAGGTTGCCATGCCGTCACCCGGCCATCCCGCGCCGCGCCGACCTACCCTGGAAGAGCGTCCGTACGGGGAGGTCCACCATGGAGGACGACACCGTCTGCAGCGAATGCGGTCAGCCGCTTCACCCCACCGACAAGTTCTGCCCCGAGTGCGGCCACCACATCGAGGTCGTCGAGGTCATCGAGGTCGTCGAGGAGCCGGAGGAGACGGAGGTCCTCGAGCCCGCGCCCCCGCCACACCGCAAGCGCCGCGTGCTGGTCATCGGCGGTGTTGCAGCCATCGGCCTCATCCTGGGCGGCGCCGCGTGGTGGGGCCTGACGCAGAACAGCGCGGCGAAGGACCAGTACAACGCGTCGAGCCCGGTGCTCATGTCGTCGCTGGACGACATGTCCGCGGTGCAGTCCACGGAGATGGTCCAGGAGGTCGCCGGCGGGGCGCAGTCGCAACTGACCGCCATCGACGCCACGCTGTCCGAAGATCCGGAGGCCTCTGGCGTGGACCGGCTGGCTACGCTGCGTGACGCTTTCGCGGCCCTCGTTGCGCTCACGGTCTACGAGGAGACGAACACGGATGTGTGGACGGACAACCGCATGCAACTGGTGAGCAGCCTCGACACCCTCACCACCTACGGCGGGCCGACCGAACTCGCCGGTGCTGAGGGGGAGGACGCCGTGCGGACTCTCGACGACCTCACCCGGCGCGTGGACAAGGCGATGGCCAAGTACCGCAAGCAGGTGAAGAAGGTCAGGGCCGAGGCGAAGTCCGAACGCCAGGACGTGCGGACCTACCACGCGCAGATGGAGTCGTTGATCGACCGGTACACCGCGCTGCGCAACGACACCGGTGCCTACGTCGACACGATGTACGACCGCGACCTCTACATGTACGAGGTCATCGACTACTTCACCCAGGCCGCCACCGACCGCCGGGAGACCTCCAACCAGATGGCCGCGCTGCGGCCACCCACTGACATGCGCGGGGTGCACTCCCGCATCGTCACGGTCATCGGCGACGGCGCGGATGCGATCAACTCAGCGGTCGCCGCGCTGGAGGATGCCGAGTGCATCTACGGGCAGTGTTACTTCGAGTTCGACGCGCAGTGGGAGCAGTTCCAGACCGAGTCCGACCGGATCACCGCGCGCTACGGGCAGGCCTACGACGCGTGGCAGGCCGCGATGGCCAAGGCCGAGCGGGGCGCCAAGGGGGTCGAACTGCCGGACCGCCCGGACCTGTGAGGGTGTGGCGGGCCGGACGGCCTCGACCCTGGTGCTAGCACCCACGAGGTCGTCGCAACGTCGGTCACCGACGAACGTCCCCGCGGCCGTGTGCCTTCGGACGATGGCGCCCCTGGTGACCCGGTGGCAGACTCGGACTCCTCTCGAAGGGACCGGCCATGGTACTGGTGGCGCAACGATTCGCGGGATCCTCGACACTGCAGAAATGCGTGACCTCCGGGCACAGGGTGCTGGCCGGTGAGCCCGACAAGGACGCCGTGCGGCGCATCCAGGCATCGCTGGGAAACATCGGCTACCCGTGCGGGGCCATCGACGGCGGGTTCGGGAACGCCACGGGAACCGCAGTCAGGTATATCGGCGCATCGATCGCCTGCCGGGGATGCTGAACGACCTGTCGGCGACGAGTAATGCCGTCCGGGTCGTGGCACCACCGGCCGGACCTGTAGGCCCCGTAGGCCCCGTAGGCCCGGCCGGTCCTCCCGGGCAGAACGGGACCGCGACGCTCGCCGCCGTCTGGGCGCCGGGTGCGCACACCGCCAAAGCCGGCAAGAAGCTGAAGGTCCAGTATGGGGTGACCAACGCGGTCGCATTGCAGGTGCAGCTCAAGGGCAAGAAGACGCTGACCAAGCAGCTCAACGCCAAGGCCGGTACCAACACCCTGAAGTGGAAACTGCCCAAGAAGCTGAAGGCCGGCGCGTATCAGCTGCGTCGGCTCTATCAGGGTGCGGCGAAGGCGACGACGAAGGTGAAGGTCACGCGCTGACCGAGGGCCGGGCGCTGTGTTGGGGCTTCAACAGTGACGGGCAACTCGGCACCGGCGCGCCGTCCGGCACGTCGCCGAACCCTGCCCCGCTGGAGGTGGTGGGGCTGTAGGGCCCAGCTGTACCCGGGAGAGATCCGGACAGCCGGGAGCGAAAAGGACCGGTTGTATCGCTCCCGAACGACGGGAACTCTCCCGGATGGAACTCATCCCAACGCATGTAGACGGGCCAACCGCGGGTCCTCCTTGCCGAGCAACTGCGCCAGGAATCCGCCCACGGCATCGACGTCGAGCTGGCCGGCCGCGGACATGGCCTCCAGATCCGCCCAATCCTTCGTCCGGTTGAAGAAGGCCTTGAAGACCGCCAGGGAAGTGCAGTCGAGCACCGGGATGGTGGTGTCTGCGAAAGGCACGCGCCTGACTCGGGCCCTGACTGTGTCGTGGAACGGGTGGTTGGCGAAGAACAAGTCGAGCGGGGTGTCGTCCCACCAGGCGCGTGTCTGTCCAACTCCCAGTACCTCGGTGCGGTTCTTGGCGGTGAACGTCGCGGCATCGGGCAACGCCGTGATCACATCGTCGGGTGCACCGTGCGGAACGAAGACGTTGATGTCCAGATCGATCGTGCCGCGCGGTTCTCCGGTGCAATAGGCCAGCGCGATGGCGCCGCCGAAGGCATGCGGGACGCCAGCCGCCTCGAATGCGGCATCGATGACCAGCAGTCGCTCGGCAAGGATGCTCATGATCGAGCGGGAGGCAGGGGTCGCAGCGTGAGCGCGCCGCGGCGCCGGGTGGGCAGCAGTTCGGTGAGGTCCAGCACCTGCTCCAGCGCCCGGGCGGCCGCGCGGTCGTCGATCCGCGGCCGTTTCTGGATGGCGAGTGTGCAGTCGCACGCCTCCGCGATGCGCGCCAGGGTGGCCGCAGTGGGGGTTCGGTGCCCCCGTTCGTAGGCGTTGACCGCGGTCCGCGGGATGCCCGATCTGCGAGCCAGCTCAGCCTGTGAATATCCGCGGGTGTTGCGCAACTCGCGGATAAGAGTCGAAGTCGCCATACCAGAAGTGTATCGAAAACGCTACAGCAGGGCGCAACTGTACCCGGGAGAGATCCGGACAGCCGGGAGCGAAAAGGACCGGTTGTATCGCTCCCGAACGACGGGATCGCTCCCGGGTAACGCTGGGGCGTGCCACACTCGCAGCGTGCCCGAGGACTTCGTGATCGCGCGCAACCCCGACCCCGATTCGAGCCTGCCGTACCTGGTGCGCATCCCGGTCGGCGAGCACGGGATCGTGCTGAAGGTCCGCGACACCTGGCCGCGCACCGCGAAGGTGTACTGCCACCGCGCGCCGGAATGGCCGGCGGATCCCGAGGTCGTCGAACGGGTGCCGGTGCGCTCGTGCGTGCGGCGCGGGCCGGCGATCGACCTGGTGCTGGACCGGGGCCGGGAGAACCGTTCGCAGTTCGTGATCACCCGCATCCGCGGCGGGCGGGAGGCGATCTTCTGGCAGTCGCCGCGCACCACCAGGCAGGCGCGCCCTGCCGTGCCGTTGCCGGCCGGACGCGCGCAGGGCATCACGGGTCTGCTCGTGCTGATCGACAGCCACGAGCGTTACCCCTACACCTTCGCCCGGCAGTCGGGGCGCGGGCAGGTGCGCACCGAGCGCCGCGGCCTGCCCGCCGGGGACTACGCCGTGGAACTCGACGGCCGGATCGTGGTGTCGGTGGAACGCAAGTCGCTGGCCGACCTGTCCGGCAGCCTGCTCGACGGGAGGCTGCGGTTCGCGATGGCGGACCTCGCGGCGATGCCCCGCGCGGCGGTGGTCGTGGAGGACCGGTACTCGGCGGTTTTCAAACTCGAGCACGTGCGGCCCTCGGTGGTGGCCGATGCGCTAGCTGAGGCGCAGGTGCGCAACCCGTCGGTGCCCATCGTCTTCGCCGAGACCCGCACACTGGCCGAGGAGTGGACCTACCGGTTCCTGGCCGCCGGCCTGGCCCAGATGCAACTCGAGGCCGCCGGCGACGCGGTGGAACTGCCGGTCGCCGGCCCGCTGCCGCCCGCCGAGCCGACCGTGGCGGTCGTGCGGGCGTGGGCGATGGCGCAAGGGATCGCGGTGTCGGACCGCGGCCGCCTGCGCCCCGAGGTGTGGGAGGCGTACCGGGCCGAGCACTGAGCGCAGCCCGGATCAACCGCCGCCCGCGAGCGTACGACGAAGAGCGGGGGGAAGGGGTGCGCAGGCCGCCCGGCGGGCTGGCGCGGTCCTGTTCGCCACGTCTGCCGTCGGTGGGCGTCCACGCCGCTGTCCGGCAGGCGCCGCAGGCGGGCCCCTGGTGCTGTCCGCGCAGGCCCACCGGGGGCCTGTACGACGGGGTGGTCCCTGCCGGCGGGAGGTCACGTCAGGCGGGCGGGGGCTCCCCGTCGCGGGGGCGGGGGGGGTGCGGGGGGGGCGGCCGCGCCCGCCCGCCCCCCCGACGGGGGGCCCGCGGGGGCCCGGGGCCCCGGGGCCGGGGGGCGCCAACCGAGAACACAACGCCGGAAGCAACCCCCGGCCCCCCCGCCGGGGGCGGGGGCGGGGCGGGGGGCACCGGGGGGGGGGGGGGGGGGGGGGGGGGGGGGGGCGGGGGGGGGGGGGGGGGGGGGGGGGGGGGGAAAAAAAGGTTTTGTAAGCCCGGCCGCTCTGGGCCGGGGCGCCGACGGGCCCGGGCGGCCCACGGCCCCACCACGGGGGCGTCCCGCTGCCGATCACGCGGGTCAAGATCAACGGCTGCGGCACCGACGGCTACGGACCGACGGCTGAGTGGTTGCAGAACTACTTCGGTGACGTGCGCGAGTACGGGACGGGTTCGGACCGCACCGAGGTGCGCCTGCGCAATGCGTGCAACATCCACGACGCGGCTTACACGGGAATCACCATCTTCGACGCGCTCGACAAGCAGTACGTGGAGCAGTACGTGGACTTCACCGAAGCGCATGGCGGCCTACCTGCGCACCTGCACGCACGGGCAGAGCCTGGCCTCGATCGTCGCCCTGATCCCGCTGCAGGGGATGGCCGCGCTGGACGAAGCCGGTGCCGAAACGTACTTCGGGCTGGTGCGTGAGTACGGCGGGGTCGGGTTCGACGCCGACGCCACGGTGCCGGGCACGCAGCCGCAGATGCCGAACCGCACGTTCCCGCCCGGTGGGGTGCGCAACAACACGTGAGGTCCTCTGCCACCCTGAGCGCATGGAGTGGACGTTCACCGCGGAACTGTGGGTCTGGGATGCGCGGCGGTCGGACACGTGGGTCTTCGTGACGGTCCCGCCGGACGTCAGTGGGGACATCTAGGACGCCGCCGACGCGCGCGGGCCGCGGGCGGGGTTCGGCTCGGTCAAGGTGCAAGCGCGGATCGGTGCCACGGTGTGGACCACGTCCGTCTTCCCCGATGGCGGCGCCGGCTGCTTCGTGCTTCCGCTCAAGCGCGCGGTGCGGGAGGCCAACGGGATCGGCCCGGGGGACGAGGCGGCGGTCACGCTGGAGGTGATCTGAGGCCGCCGGCACCAGCCGGTGGAACTTCGCAACTGTGCCGCGGCGCCACCGCAGCCGGTCGTCGGACTTCAGCCCGGTGAGTCCCACCACCCGCAGGGTCCCGGCCTTCGCGCTCGTGTGACGCAGGGGGACCGGATCGGGCGCGAGCAACACGGAGCCTCGAGACGGTGTGGCCCGTACGCAGTGCGCGGACTGTCGTGTCCACTTGCGCAAGGTGCAGCGCAGCTGTTGCCCGGCCGGGGCAGCAGTCCGCCGTCTACACGCGCGTCTGAAGCGGGGAGGCGAGGCCCAGTCGCCCTTCCGCATCACTGAGCACGAGCTCGTTCCACTCTGCGATCGCTTTCCGGTTCTCCGTGGACAGCTCGCGATCGCTGAGAATACTGGCCATCGGCAGGCTGCTGACTCCCAGCTGCAGACTTGCGAGGTCGAGCAGTTGCGCGATGACGTCCTGCTCCTTCTCGTCGAAGCGATCCAGCGGCAGGGGCGCGCTGGGATCCTCATCCTCGATGCGCACCTCGAGGCGCACTAGGGGCTTGAGACCCGACGACCGGATCTTCTCGAAGATCGCGGCGGCCCGGCCGGCCCAGGTTGCGAACTGCTGGAGGTCGTTGCCGAACGTGGCTTGGGTGTTCTGGATCGCGCGCAGTTCCGCGTTGCCGTCCCGCTCGCGCTCGTTGAGACGTTTGCGTTGGCGGTAGGCGACGACGCCCATGACCCCGAGCGCCGGCACCGCGATCAGCCCCGAAAGGAGCGCCGCACCTCCTGCCACGCCCAAGCCACCGGAGGCCAGGGAACCGCCGCCGAGTGCGGCCAGCGTCGCGCTGCTGGCCGCCGCCCCACTCAATGCCGAGATGGCCGTGCCGGTCGATGCGGTGGCCCACGCAGCGGTCGCCGTCAACGCGCCGTAGGCGGCCACTCCACCCGCTGCCGCACCCGCCCCTGCTCCCGCGGCGGTCAGCCCGGCCGAGCGCACCAACTCCCTCTTGAGCCGCGCGTGCTGGAGCTCGAGCCGTTGCTGTTCGGTGGGGTGTTCGGGCTCCTGTGGATCCGTGGTCAGGTGCTCACGGATGTCGGGGATCCGGGCCGTGGCGGCGATGAAGGGGAGGAGGAACTCGTCGCGCACCCGATCGTGCGCGGCCACCAGTTCCTTGGTCGCCTCTCCGGTGAGTTCGTCGAGGAGTTCGGCTTCCTTGAGGATCTCCTCCTCCAGCGCGGCGTTCTCCTCCGCCTGCGGGCCGACGGCGACGCGCTTGGCCACGCTGCGCAGTCGCGAGGAGCGCGACGCCCCCAGCCCGGCGTCTGCATAGAGTTCCTCGGGCGTGGTCTGCAGCGCCTCGGCGATGCGGCTCAACCGGCTCAGCGGCGGGGAGATGACACCATGCTCGATTCGCGACACGGTGACCCCGCCGCCCTGCCCGTAGCCGACCTCGGCGGCTAGCTTCTCCTGCGTCAGATTCAGCTCGCGACGCCGGTTGCGGATCGCCTGCCCCAGTCGCTGGGCCTCGGTGCTGTCAGACATGCTCTCACCCTATCCAACTAAGCGTTGGAAGCCTTGACTTAGCATTGCAGACAGTTCTCCGCTAAGTTCCAGCGAATGGGGGGCAGTCATGACCCACCACCTGAGGAACGGAGTAGAGGGATGAGCAAGGCCCGGGAAGACGCAAGCATCGTCGGACTCGTCATGATGGCCGGCGCCCTGGTCGCCGGGGGAGCGGCGGGAGCGTCGCACCTCGTCGAAAGGGCGAACCGCAAGCGCAACCTGCAGCGTCAGCGAGAGTCGCGGGAAGCGGTGCACGAGGCGGTGCAGGCCGAGATCGAACTCGCCGACCTCAAGCGCGAGGCGGCCCTGCGCGGCGTCGACGTGAGCTTCGTCGAGCAGGAGTGCCGGACTGCCATCGACGGAAATGGCTCGGTGCAACACGTGCGCGAGTTGATCGCGGCGGTGCGGGGGAGTATGTCTTGACGAATGCGTCCTGGAACGCTACCGGCAGCTGACATTCGTCAGCTGGCCTGAGGCTGCCTCAGCTGCTTCCCGGTACCGTGCAACATGTGAACGCGCGCACCCCGACCGGCTGCATCCGATGAGTGGCGGCCTCGCTGCGCTGCTCGACGACATCGCCACGCTTGCGCGCGCGGCCGCAGCCTCGATCGACGACGTGGCCGCCGGCGCGGGCAAGGCGAGCGCGAAGGCCGCAGGTGTGATCGTCGACGACACCGCGGTGACCCCGCGTTACGTGACCGGCATCGCACCCGAGCGCGAGTTGCCGATGATCAAGCGGATCGCGGTCGGCTCGCTGCGCAACAAACTGCTGATCATCCTGCCCGTCGCGCTGCTACTCAGTGAACTGCTCCCGGGGCTGCTGACGCCGATCCTGATGGTCGGCGGTGCCTACCTGTGCTTCGAGGGCGCGGAGAAACTGTGGGAGATGGCGCGCCCCCATGAGCATGGCGTGGAGGAGCCGGTCGTGCTGCAGGGCCAGGAAGCTGAGGACCAGCTCGTGCGCAGCGCGGTGCGCACCGACCTGATCCTGTCCGCCGAGATCATGGTGATCGCGCTCAACGAGGTCGCCGACGAGAGCCTGCTTGCCCGGGCCATGATCCTGATCATCGTCGCGTTCGCGATCACCGCGGGCGTGTACGGCGTGGTCGCACTGATCGTGAAGATGGACGACGTCGGCCTCAAGCTCGCCCGTGGGCGACGCGGCGGCGCGGCGGCGTTCGGCCGCGGGCTATTGCGGGCGATGCCGATCGTGCTCGCCGTGCTCGCCAACCTGGGCCTGGCGGCGATGCTGTGGGTCGGCGGCCACATCCTGCTCGGCGGCCTCGACGAACTCGGCGTGCATGTGTTCTACGACTTCGTACACGGGCTCGAGGCTGACGTTCACCACGGCGCTGCCGGCTGGCTGGTGAACACCGTATTCTCCGCACTGCTCGGCCTGCTCGTCGGCGCGATCATCGTGGCGGTGATGCACCTCTTCGCTCACTTCCGCGGCGGCGGACATGGTGATGCCGAGGTCACGGCGGCCTAGAGTCCTTGCCCGACCGTTGTCATGCGGGGGTCGCCAACGACCGCAACCGAGGCGTACGTGTTGCGGCGAAACGGGGACGGCCACCTGCGCATGGCGGGATCGGTGCCAGTCCGCGCCTGCCTCCACGCGCCCGGCCTGCTGGAGGCTTCAGTGGCTCGTCACTCAGGCCACGGCCTTCGGTCCGAGGTCTATCCCGATCGTGCGTGCCAGGGGCCGCTGCCTTGTTGCAGTCGATCGCCAATGCTCACGCACTTGTGGACGGCAACAAGAGACTCGCTTGTGGCAGCGACGATCGCGTTACTGGGCGTCAACGGCCAACGGGTTGACGTTGCCCCAACGAGCTGGCCTACGTACGGGTGCTGGCCGTCGTTGCTGGGGAGTGCGATGACGTCACGGAGATGGCCCTGCTGCTGCGTGGCCGGGTGGCGTGGAGTTGGCTTCCTCGCGTGCCGTGAGTCGATAGTTGGGTAATCACGTGCAACTGGGTTGCACCTCGCTACCGGACTTCGCCGCCCGCGGCAAGGCGGCCAGCTCGGCGCCGGGCGCCGCGCACCTGCCGGTATTCCTCAGGGCATGGACCCCCAGTACCACTCGAGGTCGCCGCCGACCGACATCCGTAAGTGGGTGGAGCGCATAGCGCCGTTGTACCGGGCGCGAATCGTCATGCTGGTGAAGTGGCCGTTCCTTGGCCGGCTCAAGGTGACACGGGCCTTTCGCGACGACCAACATTCGACTCCGCAGTACGCCCAGAGGGTGCCCAGGCCCTTCGCCTTATGCCGGTTCCACACCCGCCACGTCAGGTGTCCCTCGTTCTTTCCCCACGTGAGGCGTCCCAGCACTGTGTCGGAGGTGTAGCCGATGTGAGACGGCCTCGTGACGAACTTCCCGGAATTCACGTCGTCCAGCACAGTCACCGCCGAGGCCGCGGCAGTCCCCTCGCGCACGGTCGCTGCCCAAGGGCAGACCGCCCGCCACCGCGCCGGCGTGGTCACTCGGGCCGTCTCAACGAGCCGGTCGCCCGTTGTGGTCCCGGTGATGAAGTCCGACCTACTGACCCGGCGCCAATCATCGACGGTTCCGAGTGCGTACTTGACCCGTGGCATCCCGTGCCGGATGCGCCACGTCACGGCGACCTTCTCGTCGGAGTACAGCCGAAACACGCCTTTCATTCGCACGCGGTCGCCGTCGCGACGGCCGGACAGACAGACGCGTCCTTCGAAGAACCGACCGTGGGCCCAGTACTTCCCGCCTCGTCGGATGACCACCATGCCGCCGGTCCACACGCCGGGGTCGCGATCCAACCAGTAGTCGACCCGGGTGCTGCTGGCAGTCGCAGCGGGGGCCACGATGCCAGCGAGCGCGAAGGCCAACAGAACGATCATCAACCGTCGCATCGCCTCACCCCACCGGCTTGAAGGTGCGGCACCACTGGCCGGTGTTGCCGACCGCGTCGGGCACTAACTTGAAGTACTTCTGCACGCTGCCGCGCCGCCACGGGAGGCGGTCCTCAGACACCGATCCGGTCAATCCGAGCACCTTGAGCTTGCCGCCCTTCTTGCGGATCGTGTACCGGGCCGCGACGGGGTCGGGTGCCAGGCGCTGCTCCTTGCCCACGAACTTCTTGCCGCGCAACGTCCCCCACGAGCAGTACGTCCCATCGCCCGGGTAACTCCCCTCATCGCGGTAGAGGCGCAGTTTCGCCCCGGAGCGCCACAGGCGCAGCATCTGGTACGTACCGCCGGCGGGCTTGATCCACACCGACGCACCGTTGGGCACGCGACTGGCGACGGCCACGGCGGCGGTCAGCCCGGAGTCGAAGCAGTACGGTCCCTGCTGGATGCCCAGGCCGCCCTTGTTCGTGCGGTCCATGTTCAGGTCGTCGCGCAACGTCGGCTGCGTGGGGCTCGCCCAGGCGCGGATCACGTACCGCCCGGGCGCAGCCGGTGGAATGGTCCGGTTCACGGAACGCTGCGTGCGCACCCGCACTGTCGCCCGCGGCTTGTCCGTCCCCGCCCAGCAGTACGACGCCCGCTTGCCCTGCGCGGAAGCGAACCACCCGACTCTGGAGCCCACTGGGTTGTCGGCGTAGTGCAGGGCGACCATCGGTACCGATCCGCCCCCGTCGTACTTGCCTGCATCGAGTTCGAATGACAGGCCCCGCGTCGTCGAGGTCGGAACCGCCAGGCGTGCCACTCCCTTGCGCACCTTCGCCGACTTGCGCCAGGTGACGGAGTCGTCGATGGCGTCCCACCCGGGTGCACGCTGTGCACGGCGGTCACCTTGCAGCCGTTGCAGTCCGCCACGCGGATGGCCAGGTCGGTGCTGTCAGCCAGGGCGGGTGCGCCTGCGACGCCGAGTGCCCCGGCGGCCGTCACAGTCACGAGAAGCAGTCGGCGAGATCCCCCGTTGATCATGGTCCGAGCGTATCCCGAGGGACCATAACAAGATCAGATCTTCTGCGGAATCGACCCCACCGCGCGACCGCTGCGCGTTCGGGATCGGACGCCGACCTCAAGCGCGAGACCGCCTGGCGCCGCCGGGCTGCGTGTCTTTGTGCAAACACCTGTCGACTCAGTTGCGGGATATTCACCACGTCGGATCGGCGGGTTGACGCTGCCTGAGACGGCCCGTACAGTTTTCTGTACAGGGAGGTTCGAGCATGAAGACGATGAGTTACACGGAATCGCGGAAGCGCTACGCGGAAGTCCTGGATTCCGTGGTCAACGACCGCGAAGAGGTCGTCATCACCCGCGCCGGTCACGAGCCGGTCGTGATCGTCTCGCTGGCCGACTTCGAGTCCCTGCGCGAAACCGCCTACCTGCTGCGTTCACCAGCCAATGCCCGCCGACTGCTCGATGCGATGCAGCGATTGGAGGCCGGGGCAGGCGCGGAGCATGCGCTTCTGGATGACGAAGGGTGAGGTTGGTCTGGGACGAAAACGCCTGGGAGGACTACTTGTGGTGGCAAGCCCAGGACCGCAGGACGCTCAGGCGCATCAACGCGCTCATCCAGGGCATCCTCCGTCACGGAAATGAGGGCCTGGGCAAACCCGAACCGCTCAAGCACGACTCCGCCGGCTACTGGTCCCGTCGCATCGATGATCAGCACCGGCTGGTCTACAAACTGGCTGGGGACGAGGTTCGGGTCGCCGCCTGCAGCTACCACTATGGGAAATAGCGAACAAGATCAACTCTTCTGCCGAATCGGCTCCCCCCGCGGCCGCCGCGCGTTAGGCTCTGGAGCGGCAAGAAGGGGGATTTCATGCGCAAGGTATTCATTCTCACGATGGCCTTGGTCGCCAGCGTTCTCGGTGCGGCACCCGCGTCGGCCGAGCCGGAGCCGGATAACTGGATCTGGCAGGCGACCGGTCCGGTGACCACTCCGACGATCACTGGGAACATCGCGTCCAACAACGACTACGACTGGTACATGATTTACGCGGCCAGCCAATCTCAGTTGGCCATCACCCTGCAGACCTCGACGTGCGGAAGTGACCACAGCCTCGCCTTGTACGACAGCGCCGGGGACCAGATCACCTACAGGTACGGGTCGCAGACCAAGCCGTCGACGATCAACTACACGACGGGTATCGGCACGACCAGGTACTTCCTGCGCATGCGAGGCTCCTGCATCGGTTCCTATCGGGTCGACGTGTCGCCGGCCGCGGCTCTATTGGGTGGTTCTCCGATGCCCAACAACACCGTGAAGACCGGGGAGCCGAACGAGAACGCGGACCAAGCGCAAGGGCCGTTGTCGGCCGATGTCGTTTACGTCGGTGCCGGGGAGACCTCCAACGACGAGGACTGGTTCTACTTCTACGCGAGTGCCGCCTTCAACGTCACCGCCACCTCGGGGGATAGCTGCGACGGGTCGATTGCGCTCTACGACCAGGAACGGGATCAGATCACCTACCGGTACTACGCGGACAACACCTTCGACACCATCGCGCACACGCCGACCTCTTGGCAGCTCCACTACCTGAGGGTCCGCAGTGACTGTGACGGAGGCGCCTACCGCTTCTCCATCTCGCCTGCCTCTGCCATCCAGGCTGGACCCGCTCCCGCCCCCACGGCGCCCGCACCCATGACCGGCCTGGCGTACCGCAAGACGAAGAAGACGGTGGTGGTGTACTGGGCGGCGATCGGCGGTGCCACGGGCTATCAGGTCCGGATGCGCAAGGGCTCGAAGTGGGGTGCGTGGAAGTCCACGGCGAACACGTGGAAGAGCTACAAGCGCAAGAAACTGCCCAAGGTGACGAAGGTCCGGGCTCGTGCCACCAACGCCGTGGGTGCCGGCGCCGCCCAGACCATCAGGGTGCGCCGCTAGCCGCCGCCGACCGAAGTTGGGTAACCACGGTCAACCGGGTTGCACCTCGTTACCCGCCGCACCAGTCGGAGCCAAGCCACCCGAATGTGCGCATCCTTGAGTCCGCGTGGGGAGGTGCCCGGCTATGCTTCCACGGGATCAAGGCGGGGATTCGAGTCTGGGGTTGTGACTGTGCATCGGTTCCTGGCCGTGGGCGTCGTGGCAGCCGCGACCGTTCTGCCCACTTGGGCCCCAGCCGCCGCGCAGCCCCCCGGCCCCAGCCGGACAGCTCCCCGGCTCGCGACCCCCGCCAAAAAGCCGGTCAAGGGCACGTTGCGCGTGCGGATCACCGGCCTGCCGACCGGGGTGCGGCCCGCAGTCCGCGTGATCGGTCCGCGCCAGTACCGCAAGACGGTCAAACGTACCCGCACCCTGCGCAGGCTCATCCCGGGCGTCTACCGGGTGGTCACCCCCCGGGTCTCCGCGCCAGCCGGCTCAGCGATCGGACAGCCCTCGAAACGGCGGGTGCGGGTGAGGCCCGGAAGGACCGCGAAGGTCGCCGCTGCCTACGTGTGGACGGCCATCCCGACGACAATCACAGCTCCGGACACCACCGCGCCCGGCCAGGTCAGCGCCCTGACAGCAACCGACCGCACCCCGGACAGCATCAGCCTGTTCTGGACCAACCCGCCCGATGCGGATCTGGCCGCGGTGATCGTGCGCCGGGCGAAGGGTGCCACCGCGCCGGCCGGGACGTCCGACGGCACCGGGGTGGCGTTGGGCACGCAGACCGGGGCCACCGACACCGGCCTGGACCCCGACACCACCTACTCGTACGCGGTCTTCACCCGCGACACGACCGGCAACACCAGCGGGCCGGCCACGCTCACGGCAACCACCACCAGCCCACCGGACACCACGCCCCGGCCAGGTCAGCGCCCTTGCAGCAACCGACCGCACCCCGGACAGCATCAGCCTGTCGTGGACCAACCCCACCGACCCGGACCTGGCCGCGGTGATCGTGCGCCGGGCGAAGGGTGCCACCGCGCCGGTCGGACCGTCCGACGGCACCGGGGTGGCGCTGGGCACCCCGACCGGCCTCACCGACACCGGCCTGGACCCCGACACCACCTACTCCTACGCGGTCTTCACCCGCGACACGACCGGCAACACCAGCGGGCCGGCCACCCTCACGGAAACCACCACCAGCGCACCCTCGGTCCACTCCGTCTTCACCTACCCGCAGCCCGGCCAGCCCGACCCGACGATCCGCAACGAACTGGTGGGACTGCTCAGTCAGGTTCCGTCCGGGGCGCAGGTCGAGGCAGCGTTCTTCATCATCACTCCCACCTATCCGGTGGTGGACGCGCTCATCGACGCACACGACCGGGGCGCGGCCGTGCGGGTGGTCCTCGACAGCGGCGACCGGCAAGCGGCGTCCACCAACCAGGCCATGGACGCCACCTTCCAGCGCCTCCTGGACGAACTGGGCG
This sequence comes from Micrococcales bacterium, assembly GCA_016703125.1. Lineage (NCBI taxonomy): Bacteria > Bacillati > Actinomycetota > Actinomycetes > Micrococcales > Micrococcales bacterium. The sequence goes on from JADJCR010000007.1 coordinate 117,727, forward strand.
GGGATACCAACGCCGCCTCGTTCGCGATGCAGTGCGACCAGGCCTGCATCTCCAAAGAGGACGACAGCATCCAGCACAACAAGTTCGTGCTGATGTCCGCCACCGGCGACCTCGACGATGTCGTCTTCGAGACAACGAGCAACATGCGGACCGGAGGGTCCGGGGACGCCACGTGGAACGCAGCGGTGGTCAGCAGTGACAACTCCGGTGTGTACGACAGCTTCCGGGCCTACTTCGACGACCTGGCATCACGGCGGACTGTCCCCGGCAACGATTACCACGCCGTGCGCCCGCCCGCGGACCACGGGGGACTCACGCCCTTCTACTTCCCCCGCACCGACGGCACCGACACGGTTGCACAGACGCTGGGCACCATCGACTGCAGCGCCGCCCCGACCGTGGATGTCATGGCCACCCACTTCGTCCGCACGCAGGTGCGCGACCGGCTCAACCAGATGGTTCAAGCCGGCTGCGGCGTCCGGGTGATCTCGCGCCCTGACAACATCAGCCGAGCGTTGTGCGACTCGCTGGTGGCCGGCTCGGTCGAGGTGCGGATCGGGGACGAACCGTCGGATACGGCGGTGGGTATCCACGGCAAGTACCTGACCGTGACAGGCGGAGGGGACGCCCAGCACCTGGTGTGGATGGGCAGCCACAACCTGACCGACAACGCCCTGTGGCGCAACGACGAGACGTTCCTGCTGATCGACGACCAGCCGTGCACGATGCCTTCCAGACGAACTTCCAGACCATCTGGGCCGACCCGTCCATGACACCGGGCTGCAGCACGGTTCCCTGAGGCACCCGCCGCCCCGGGCTCGCTGGGATGAACTTGGGTAACCACGGTCAACTGGGTTGCACCTCGTTACCCAACATCACCGCCCCGGCCCAGCCCCTACCGAACCTTCCGCCGGCGCACCCGCACGGTGTCCGTGACACCCGGGCCTTTGGGATCTAGCCCCTGCCGATCCGCGGTCCGTTCCCGGGTCCAGCCCAGCGGCCCCTCAGGAGCCGCAGTGCGAGAGCCTCGCCAAACGTCGCCCGTTGCTGGCGCATCCTCTGCGAGCGCATGAGGTCGACCCGGGGTGCTCCTCGGCAACGGGCCTTCGCGTCACCGCTTCACCCGGAACCGGTACTTCGTCGCCTGCACGTCCGTCGAGCCCTTGACCACCGAAATGATCGCCCTGTAGCGAACGCCGGGCTTCACCTTGAGAACAATTCGAGGGCGGGGGGTGCTCGTCGCGAGTCGATGGTGCCCGTGCAGCAGGTCCACCCCATAACGTTGCGCGCCGTCAATCCGCTTCCACATGAGAAGTGCCCTGCGCTTCGACTTGAGTTTGACTCGAATCCCCGAGATCGTGCGGCGAGGAGTCACCGTGGGCGGGTTTGATGGGGCGGTTCCGGGACTGGCAACCGGGGCTTTCAGGTGGGACCACACGCCTGGCTTGCCGGCATTGACGATGACCGCGGGATCGATTGGCAGGCCTCCCTTGGCAGGTGTGATCCGGTTGGGCATTGCCGAATTGATGAGATAGGAGTCCCCGTCTGCGGACAGCAGTGTGTCGTCAGCAGGGTAGTAGCGCATATGCGACCACGCGTCAGACTGGTTCGCCTGATCGATGGCCTCTTGCGAAACAGTGACCGGACTCGGGGTGGGCTTGAGGGTCTTCCACCAGGCCAATGACACGTACAGGGGGGCGCCTCCCGCGATGCGGTACACCTCGCCGCGACCCGCGGGCGGCGGCGGGGAAGTGATGTACGTTCCTTCCGCAGGCCGGTAGTGCAGGTGTGACCAGGCCCCGGATTGTCCGGCTTGGTCGATGGCTTCCTGGGCGACGGTGGTGACCGGTGGGGCGGGGTTCATGGTGTTCCACCAGTTGAAGGAGACGTAGATCGGCGCCCCACCGGTCACGCGGTAGACCTCACCCCGGCCGCGGGTGGCGGCGGCGGAGAACTGATAAAAGGTGCCGTCCGCCGGCTTGTGACTCAGGTGTGACCAGGCCCCGGATTGTCCGGCTTGGTCGATGGCTTCCTGGGCGACGGTGGTGACCGGTGGGGCGGGGTTCATGGTCTTCCACCAGTTGAAGGAGACGTAGATCGGCGCCCCACCGGTCACGCGATAGACCTCACCCCGGCCCGCGGGTGGCGGCGGGGAACTGATGAAGGTGCCGTCCGCCGGCCGGAAGTTGAGATGGTTCAGCAGACCGCCCTGACCGGCGGAGTCGATCGCGTACTGGTCGACCTGGATCACCGGCGGTGCCGGATTCATGGTTTTCCACCAGTTGTATGTCACGTAAATGGGCGCCCCACCGGTCACGCGGTAGACCTCACCTCGGCCCGCGGGCGGTGGTGGGGAACTGATGAAGGTGCCGTCAACAGGCTGGTTGCGCAGAGAGGCGAACTCGGCGTCGCTGAGTGCCCGCGTGGGCTGGGGGCCACCTACTCGAGACCAGTCCGAGACCCAGATCGGAGCCCCGCCCGCGATGCGATAGACGTGCCCGCCGTGGGAGACGAAGGTTCCGTCGGAGATCGGTCCCGAGCGCACGGTACCCATGCGGAAGAAGCGGGGGGCGGCGTACCCGGCCATGTTGACGTTCATCACGTGGTCGTTGACCTTGCGGGTGTACCCCCAGTTGGAGTCCACGACCCGGAAGGTTGCGCCTCCTCGGTTCTCCACCACGATGGCGGTGTGCAGCTTGTCGCCCACGGGGTCCCATTGGATGATGTCGCCCTTGGTGGCTGCACCCATTGAGACTTCCTGGGCGCCGGCGGCGAGGAACGCCGAGGAGTAGCCTCCGGCAGGCCACTGCGTGTGGCCCGAGGCCATCCACACGATGCAGTTCACGAAGGCCTTGCATTGGCCGTCATCGTTGTAGCCGTCGCCGAGCGGGGTTCCTCCGGTGGCCCCCGACCTGCCTGCGTCCACACAGGCCGCGGCACCCCAGCGTCCGATGTAGCGCAGAGCGGTGTCGGCGATCGAGGCGTTGTCGTAGCCGCCCACCGCCGCCGCTGACGGCGCCCTGACAACCGCGGGCAAGGCAGTCAAGAAACTGCTCACCAGGCTCACTGCCACGATCCAGACCCACCACCGCGAAGACTTCGTCATGAGATTCCCCCGATCTTTCAGCATCGAATCCATGAGGTGGATGCTCGGTTCGACCCTACACCTAGATGATCAAGGTGCTTCTCTCTTGCGCACCGCACGGCCATCAAGGCCTCACATGGCCGCGTTCTGCGCCGACGGCCACTGCCGATGCCGAAATCTGAAAACGCGGTACCCACCCATTCCCCACCGACTGGGCCTCGGTCCCCGGTTGAGAAGTGGCTGGAACTCGACGTGCTGTCAGCACTGACAACCTGGTGTGGGTCGAGTGCCACCGGCCGATGGACTTCGTCGTCAGCAGGCCGGTAGCCCGAGGTGACTCGTTGACTTCGTGGTCCACGTTGCCGCGACATAGGCATGACCGCCGTTCCAATCGATGCCGAACCACAGATTGGACGTGAACGTCCGGCTATCGTCGCTCGGGTCGCTGTTGTTGCCGTCTGTGATGGTCTGCCCTGTCGTCCAGCAGCGAGCGGTCATGGCCTGTCCGTATCCGAACGTGCCCAGTTTCGTCGCTGGAGTTGTTGGCCGCAGCCGAAACACGCAGGTGCGCAGTTGGGGGCTACCTCAGCCGTGGAGCACGGGTTTCCCACAATGCTGGCAGAAGGTGGCGGTGGTGGAGTCGGGGTCGGGGGACGGGCGCGGTCGGCGCCGGGGCTGGCGTCGGTGTGTCGGGTGACGGCGACGGCAATGTCGCCGGGACCGGCCAGGCGATGGAGTTGCAGCGACGTAGTGTCTTTCTGAGAGCCCGACGGTCGATCGCCGCGTACTTGGCGGACCGCCGGATCTCGCGGTAGCGCTGACCGCCGAGCGTCCAGGTGCGTCGGCCAACACGTAGCGGTATCGGCTCTTGGGACCAGATCGCTCCCGTGGGGTGGTCGGTCACTCTGTGACCGACTAGTTGACCATCGCGATAGGCGCCGCGGAAGCAGTTGGGGTGGCCGGCGCTGGGAATCCACGCGTAACGGACCGTTTGGCCTCGCCGTACGAATAGGACGCGCAGCTCGGTGCCAGGTGGGGTCGTTGTCTTCAAGTAGGTTTTGCCTCGCGGGACTGCCCCGGTCAGGGAGCCGGTCCATGCACACGCTGAGCGCCACCGGGCGGGTGTGGTGATCCGGGCGGTGTCGACGAGACGGGTGCCGGTTGTCGTCCCGGTGACGAAATCGGCCCGGTTCACCCGCCGCCACTCACCGGCAGTGCCCAGCGTGTACGCGACCTTGGGCATTCCCTTGCGCAGCCGCCATCGCACGCTGACCGGCTCGCGCTCGAACTGCTCGAACGTGCCCTTCATCTGCACGGTCGAACCGTTCCGGCGACCCGACAGGCAGACGCGCCCTTCGAAAAACTTGGCGTAGGCCCAGTACTTCCCGCCCCTGCGGATGACGACCATGCCGCCGGTCCACGGCCCGGGATCGCGGTCCAACCAGTAATCGACCCTGGTGCTGCCGGTCGCAGCGGCGACGGGGGTGACGACGCCGGCCAGCGCGAAGGTCAGGAAAAGGATCAGTACGCGTCGCATCGCCTCACCCCACCGGCGTGAAGGTGCGGCACCACTTGCCGGTGTTACCGGCCGCGTCGGGCACCAGCTGGAAGTACTTCTGCACGCTGCCGCGCCGCCAGGCAACGCCGTCCTCCGCCCGGGACCCGGTCAAGCCGAGCACCTTGAGTCTGCCGCCGTTCCTGCGGATCGTGTAGCGCGCCGCGACGGGGTCGGGTGCCAGGCGCTGCTCCTTGCCGGTGAAGGTCTTGCCGCGCAACGTGCCCCACGAGCAGTACGTCCCGTCGCCGGGGTAATTGCCTTCATCGCGGTAGAGGCGCAGTTGCGCCCCCGAGCGCCACAATCGCAGCATCTGGTAGGTGCCACCGACGGGCTTGATCCACACCGACGCGCCCCGGGCACCCGACTGGCCACTGCCACCGCGGCGCTCACCCTGCAGCCCTCGCAGTCAGCCACGCGGACGGCGATCTCAGTGCTGCCAGCCAGGGCAGATGAGGATGTGATGCCAAGCGCCGCAGCGGCAGCCACAGTCACGAGAAGCAGACGGCGAGATCCCCCGTTGATCATGGTCCGAGCGTATACCGCGGGATCAGAAGAGGATCAACGCTTCTGACGATCACGCCCCTCTGAGGCAAACCCGGATCAGCCGAGTTGGTCGCCAACCTGACCGCCAGTACGTCAGAACAGATGCGCTTTGTCCGCTACCGGCACCCGGGGTGGTTCTGATTCGAGAGGCCGCCGTTGCGCAGGCGGTGCATGTTCCGCCCATCGTGGTAGGTCTTCATCGGCGGATTCGCCCAGGCTGCCATCTGGTAGTGCTCGGGAGCAGCCTCAGGAACCGACGCGTTAACCCAGCGCTTCGTGGATATCCCCAGGGTGACGTTACTGGCGCTCGTGCCGGCCCAGCACCACGACCCCCGATTCCCTACTCGCTTGAGGACCACGGTCGGGCGGCCGTACGTCATGTCCAAGACCTCGAAGGCCATCCCTCGGGTCTTCCTCGTGGGTACCTTCAGCGCCACTCGCCCTTTGCGAACCTTCGCCGAGCGGTAGAACGGGTCGTCGCGACCGTCGGAGCGGTAGTACGCCTGGGCGTTGATCGCACTGACTGTGCAGCCCGGGCAATCGATGCTGATCGCGATGGTCGTCGTGCCGCCGGCGGTGGCCGGTACCGTCCCAAGCGTCGTGAACGCGGCGAAAGCCAGCATGGTGAGTGTGCGTCGCATGGAATCCCCCTCGAAACCGACCTTATCGGAACCTCGACAGGTCCCACGCGCTTCGGGTCTTCAGTGCATCCCGCCGGAAGGGACCTACATGTCCACTTGCCCGCACGGGCCGAACAGGGCGTTGACCCTCTTGACCACGCGCTTGGGGACGTCGATCTCAGCCTTCGGCGTCCGGAACACGTTGCAGGGGGTGATCGGCAGGTAGCCGAAACCCGTGATCCTGGTCCAGTGCCTGGATTCCTTGCGCCGCGCCACCAGATCGAGCCCGTTTGAACATGCCGTTGCGGTCCAGTTGAGGACGCCCCACTGCCGCCCCCGTGCGGTGAACTTCCACACCCCCAGGGCCTCCGGTACCCGATGACAAGGCAGGTCACCAGTCGGGTGGACAGGGATGCTCGGCGCCAACTTCCACATCTGCTGAGCCACTGCGGGTGAGGGCTCCGACAGGGCGAGGGCAGGCGTGCCGCCGAGCAAGGAAAGGCCCACTGTCGTGGTCGCGACAGCACAGCCCAGGCGCAGCATCAGATGCCCCCCGTTTAGTTGAGTTCAGTCGTGTGACAAGCGTACTGACGCACGGTGTCTGGATGCGCCGGAACCGGCGTCTACTTGAGTAGGGGTTTCAGGTTGCGCAGCGGCGAGTTCGCCGGACGCATCCACCGCAGGCACCGATCGAGTTGGCGTAGATCGGAGCGCCGGGCGCGGGCAGGTGTCATAGTCTCGCCGGAGACTGCCCTCCGGGGAATCCACTCGCCATTGACGTGACGCATCGGCATCCGGAAACGGATACGCTCCCCGCTACCGGACCTGTGGTAACTGAACTTGACCATGTGTGCGCTTGCCTTGTGGCCCACGTGGCACTCGCCCTCGTAGCGATCGCGGGAGAAGGCGAGTACGACGTTCCCGTGCAACCGGATTCCCACGCGCTCGTCACCGGCCACCGCGATGCTGGCAATGTCACGGTGAACGGTGGCGACTGCCTCTGGCGATGGCAACACCGCAACCGCTGCCAGGAGGACTGCGGCCGATGCGGCTGGGCGGAACGCCTGTCTCGATACCCCGTGACCCACGGCCTCAGGATAGTTGGCACTGCTGGCGCGCGGGTCCACCCCGGCCGTGTCGACGGCGTTACCTCACAATCCCAGGGGGTTACGCTGTGCCAGGGCCAACCGATCAACGACAGCGGGGGAGGAACGGTCACATGTCAGGTGAAGGCACAAGCCACAGGGGGCGGCTCGCGGGGGCGATCGCAGCGTCGTCAGCAGTGGTCATCCTCGCGGCACCCGCCTCGGCGGACACCCGCACGGTCTACATGACCACCAGCGATTCCTGCGTGTACGACTGCGCCGTCGCCGTGATGCAGGTGAAGCGCAACAAGATCCGGTTCAAGATGTCGCCGGCACAAGCCAACGGAATCAGTTCAATCGGCTGGATGCGCCGGCGCGGCGACACCGTCCGGGGCCTGGTGGGCGGCTTCGAGTGTTACCCGCCGACCAAGGAGACCAGGCAGGTTTCGGGTAGGGGTTCGCGCACTCACTTCGTCGACTTGCAGGTCACGTCGAGGGCGCAAGCACGGGCTTTCGCCAACCGCCACAGCGACTTGGGCGTCAGCCTCCCCGACTGGCCGTGGGGGGTCGCTCAAACGGTGGAAAGCCAACTACGCCAAGTTCTGCCAGTAGCCACCTACGACGGATCACCAACTGGGCCAGGCGAAGCCGAAACCACAGAAGCCGGTGCTGTCGTGTTGTTGCCGCGCTCGCTTTCTTGAACCAGGTAGGTGGGGTGTTCGTGGGCTGTCTCAGGAGAAGATCGTCGACTGAGTAGACGGCACGGTGGGAGCGGTCGGTACGAACGACCTTCCCGTAGTAGTTGTCGGTCAGCTTCCGACCGTTGAAGCACGAATCGCCGCGCTTGCCCGAGGAGAACGCCCATGCGAGGAAGCCAACAGGACCGTAGCGCGCGGATGAGAACTTCACGGCGCGGTAACGGTCCTGACTCGGCACAAAGAAGTACCGGATGCCCTTGAAGGGACGCCCTGCTGCTGGCTTCGTGGCGACGACCAGCCGTGCACGATGCCTTCCAGACGAACTTCCAGGACCATCTGGGCCGACCCGTCCATGACGCCGGGCTGCGCCCGGTTCCGGAACAAGGCGTGCCGCCGCCCCGGGCTCCCTGGCGTGAACTTGGGTAACCACGGTCAACTGAGTTGACCCTCGTTACCGGACATCGCCGCCCCTACCGAACCTTCCACCGGCGCACCCACACCGTGTCCGTGACGCCCGGGCCCTTGGCCGTGATCCGCACCCGCACCTTGCCCTTCGGCGCGTGCTTGGTCCGGACCTTCACAGTGGTCGCGGTCTTGACCACGCGCACCTTCTTGGCGGCCTTGACCGCGATCCGGGCACGCTGCCCGGGTCCCACGACCACCTTGCGCACCAGGACCGCCCGGCCGTTGCGGGGGATCGCCTCCTTCGCCGGGCGCGCCGTGACTTTCAGCGAGGCCGCGGGCTTCAGCGAGACGGTCGGACTCGGACTCGGCGTCGGTGTCGGCTCGACTGGCGGCTTCGCCGGGACCTTGCCGTAGAAGACGTACACCGAGCCGGAGTTGTCTCCGTTGCGGTCCGCCGAGTACGCGTCGACGGCGATGTCGACGCCGCCGTCACCGTTGACGTCGCCCAGCCCGGCCACCGCCGCCCCGAAGGCTTCGCTGGCGGGTTGCCGGAACCCGTCCGGCAGGTCAGCCACGGGCCCGCCGGTCATCGACGTACTGCCGCGCACTAGGGCCGCGAGATCCTCGGTGTCGGAGATGGTCGGCGCGCCGATCAGCGCGTCCGGATACCCGTCGGTGTCGAAGTCCCCGGCGCCGGCCAGGGCCCGCCCCACGCCGTAGCTCGTTGGTGTGCCGCTGAAGGTGACGCCCCGGTCGCTCGCAACGGGCAAGTCGATGTCGCCGGACGTGGAGCGGCCGAACAGGATCGTCGCGGTGTCCCCGAGCGTTGCGTATCCGGGCGATCCGACGGCGAAGTCGTCGAAGCCGTCCTTGTTCATGTCACCGAGCCCCGCCATGGCAGCCCCGGTGAAGGAGGCCGGGGTGTCGTTGTCGATGCGGAACCCCTGGGCAGCCGTCATCGCAACGAGACTCAGCCCCGTGAAGCCCGCCTTGCCGTAGATCACGTAGGCACGCCCGTTCTGCGCGCCACCCGGAGCGTTGGACGCCCCCACCCCGATGTCGGGGATGCCGTCGCCGTTCACATCACCGATTCCCGCGACGGCCGCCCCGGCGAAGTCCCGTGCATTCTCGCCCACGATGGGCACGCCCTGGGAGACGTTCATCACGGTGAGATCCAGCTCCGTCGGGGTCGCCCGTCCGAAGACGACGTACACGATGCCCTGCAGGCCGGCAGCCCCGACGGATCCCATCGCCATGTCGGGATAGCCGTCTTGGTTGACATCGCCGACCCCGGCGACCGCGTAGCCTGTGTCCTCCCCGGCCCCTCCGCTGAACTTCACCCAGCCCGTCGCGGGCTGCGTCAGATCGATGTCGGCGGGGGTGCTGTCCCCCAGCACGAGGTAGGCGGCGCTGGCCATGTTCGCACCGATCAGCACGTCGTCCAGCCCGTCCTTGTTGACGTCACCCACCCCGGCCACACCCACCCCGAGTTGGTCATTCGGCGCCTCGCCGGTGATCTGGATGGTCCGAGTGGTTCCCACGATGCCCGTCTTCAAGGAGGGCCCGCCGAACACGATGTAGGCGGATCCGGCAGACGGTACCGCCAGCGATCCCACAACGATGTCGTCGTAGCCGTCGCCGTCGAAGTCCCCGGCGGAGTCGACCGCCATCCCCAGTTGGGACCCCTTGCTGGGCCCGTCGAGTCTCACCCCCGCCGCGTCCTGCACATTCACCACGTCCGCGCCGGCGGGTCCGGTCAGGAACAACCCGGCGGCAAGGCTGACAGCGGCACCACAGGCCAGGAACTCTCGCATGATGACCACCCCCCAGCGGGCATGCGGGTTCACTCCCAGAGTACGCCCCGAGGGGTGTTGTTGATCATGGTTACAACGTCGGTCGCCGGAACAAACGCTCTGTTTCCGCGGTCCTTCCCGTCATGGGGCTCGTCGAAGCGCCCCTGCTGTTGGTCGCGGCGGCCGGGACTCTCTCTAGGCGCTGCTGATTGCGGCCTCGGAGATCGGGCTAGGCTTCTGGCTCATGATCAAGGGCTTCAACGCCGACGCCGTCGAGCGGCTGTATGCCCCCGCGCGCGAACTGGTGGAGGTGGGCTGATGTCGAACCCCGCATACGAACGTCTGCTGCAGGACTACGTCGCCTACCACCTGGCCCTCGTCGTCGTGGGCGGGTTCTTCACGCTGGCGGTGCTGGGGTTCGCCGTGTTCTCGTGGGTCCGCGCCCGGCGGGCGACGAAGGGTGTCGAGCGCCGCTCGCACCTGGCGTTCGCCGCCGCGAGTTCAGTGGTGGGCCTGCTGCTGGCCGTCGTCGTGGCCGGAAACCTCAGCAACGTGCTGAACCCGCGCCAGGGCCTCGCGGGCGCGATCGGATCCCCCGGGGATCTCAAGCCGGCCGCGACGGGTGAGCTCACGAAAGCACTGACCAGGTGGATGCGTTCTGGCAGCGCGGACGTGCCGCCGGTCATCCAAGACGCGGTCGACGCGCGCCTGGCGTGGCAGGAACCGAAGGCGGTCATCGCAGGCGTCCTGTTGCTGGTCTTCGTCGCCGCCAGTGTCGCGGTTTGGCGCAGCGTCTTCACCCGGTCCCGAGCCGGTCATCGCGTCGCCGGCCGGGTGCTGCTGGGATCGGCCTCGGCATGCGCGTGCTTCGTGCTGATTCTCATGGTCATGGGCAACACGCAGGCGTCCTACGCGCCGATCACGATGACGCTGCTGTTCGGCTGAGGGGTCCCGCGGGTACCTGGGCGGGGGTCTTCGTCCGACCGTCCCAGTCGTGGCGAGCCGGTCAACGCGCCGCATTTCGGTGAGAATGTGGCACCTCAACCCGGGTGCGCCTCGTTGTGGTATCAACAGTGGTATCATGCGGCCATGGCGATGACCCTGCGGCTCGATGAAGAGGAGACTCAAGCTCTTCGGGAGCGCGCTCAGTTGGAAGGCCGCTCGATGCAGGACATCGCCAGACAGGCGGTGCGCGACTACATCGAGCGCACCTCACGTCGCGAACTGCTGGACCGGGTGCTCGACGAGGGTCTTCCGCGCTACGCCGAAGCCTTGCGGCGGCTGGGAGAGTGATCTACCTCGACCTCGACGATCTGCTGTACATCGCCGATCGCGTTCTCGAAGACGTGCTCGTCCGCGACATCGGGCTGCTTCAGGCGGCCGTGTCCCGCACTTCCACCATCGCCTTCGGGGCCGACGCATATCCCGACTTGCACACGAAGGCCGCGGCCTTGTTGCATTCCGTGGTCGGCAATCACGCGCTCGTGGATGGCAACAAGCGCTTGGCGCTTGCCGCAGTGATCGCGTTCCTGGGCGTCAATGGTGAGCCACTGAAACTGAGCAACGACCAGGCGTACAACCTTGTGATGGCCGTTGCTGCAGGTGAACTCGACGACCTCGGGCAGATCGCCGCGTTCCTGCGTGCGGACTAGGGGGGCCGGATCGACGACTTGCGTCAGTCGTGGTCCTCGGTCAACCCGAACAGTCCGGCGCGGGCCAGTCTCTGGAAGAGGCGGGGGTCGTGGTTCGGGTAGCCGGCCATGGCCCTCAGCGCCGCCAGTGTCGCCTCTGCGCCGATCCGCGCTTGGCCGGGGCTCACGGTGGGCCTGCCCTTTGTACGCCAGCCGCGGTCGGTCAGGATCTGGGCCACGCCTGCTTCCAGCGCGGTGCCCGAGATCCCCACCGCGCACCCGAGCAGGGCGAACCAGCCGGCCTCGGCCTCGAACCCCTTGCCCAGCGGCAGTCGCGCAAGGACCGCCCCGACGAGTTCCCGGGCATCGCCCGCCGCGTTGCGGGCTCGGGCCGTAGGGGTGAGCATTCCTTTGGACTTACGCAACAGGCCCACTGCCTGGGCGGTCTCCCGCATGGCGGCGACCGGCGGGGTGAGATCCTCCCGGTTCGCCTTGCCGATCCACCAGTCGCTCACCCCGCTGGCCTGGGCGATCTGCTCGACAGTGGCCGGCGGCAAGTAGCCAGCCGTGGTCAGTTTCACGCCGGGGCCGACGGCCTCCAGCACAGACCGCCATGGCCGTGCCGCCCGTTGCGCATCCTCGTCGTCCAGGCCCTGCGGCTGGCGCGGACCCAGCGCGTCCAGCCATGTGCTCACCACACCCCAGCCACGCATTGACGTGAGTAGATCCACGAGCGGATCGGGCAGGCCGTGCCAGGGCAGGTGCTCCCCGGCGGCCCACACGCGCATGGCTTCGGTCGCCTCCTCGGCGTCGAACGCGTCGGGGTGGTAGCCCTCGGGGAGCCAGCCATGGGCGTGCTCGACGTCCTGGAACTGGTCGGGCAGGTCGTCGGCCTGGGCTCCGGCCCGAAGCCATGCGGCGACCTCGTGGTGACTCCAGATCCCGCCGACGTCCTCCGGCGGGCAGGCCCGCTCACCAGCGACACAGCTCGGCTGCCGGTTCTCCGGCGTCAACGGCCCCGTCGACTCCAGCGTGACCCGGTGCTCCCAGCCGTCGCCGAAGTCGTACAGGTAGGTCATTTGATCCCCCGGCGCGCACAGCACCTGGTCCAGGCGCACGGTGTCCTCGCGGATGCCTTCCTCGCCTTCCTGCTCATCGAACTCGGTGATGAAGTACGCCTGGTCGTGCCCGTCGTCGGCGCCGGGGGAGAAGCGGTGCAGGTGTGAGTCCGTCCAACCCATCGCCGCCTGGAACAGGGTGTGGACGGCATCGAGTGTGAGATCACCGGGCAGCGTCAGGCGCCGCCAGATCCTCGGCTGGGATTCCTGCAACTCGATGGTCACGGTGAGCAGGCTCGGGGAGTCGGGTGGCGGCGGGAGATCGATCTCAGGATTCGCCCGAGCCGCGAACGCTGCGAGGTCACCGCTGGTGATGTGCTGGGCCAGCGCCATGAGATCGTCGCGGCCCAAGGCCTCGGCCCATGCCTTGAGGCTCGCCGGATCGTCCGGTAGCGGCGGCAACTCGGTCATGGGCACCAGTGAACCAGCCGCCACGCGGGCCGACGTGGACCGGAGTGCGGCCCGCCCGAGGACAAGTGGGGGCGATCCAGCGCGGCCGGCTCAAACCCCGATGCCGGCACGTCCGAATCCCGCCTTGCAGAAATCTGACATATTGTGAACTAGTGACAGATAGTTCAGTGATTGACATGAGGCTTGGCCCGGAAGGCCGGGTCGTCATCCCGGCGCCGATCCGGCGCCACCTCGGCGTGGGCCCTGGGGATAACCTCCGGTTCCTGCTGCGCGCGGATGGCACAGTGGAGATCGTCAGTCCGCGGGTGCTGGCTGAGGCCCTCTGGGCGAACAACACCGGAGGTGACGCCGTGGACAGCGCCGAGGTGGTGCGGGAACTGCGCCGCGAGGACCAAACGGTGGCGCAGCGTTCCGCAGACGGCCAGGCCGGGCCGGGCACATCGAAGGAACCAGAGCGCCTGCTGCGCGAGATGGGTCTGTCTGAGTGACTCGGTTCGCCCTCGACTCCTCCGCGATGGTCGCGTGGATCCTGCAGGAGTCAGGTAGGTGGGAGGCGGTCGACGCCCTGCTCAACGCGCCGGGTGCACAACCGGTTCTGCCCGGACCTGCGTTGACCGAGTGCATCGTGGCCGCACGTCGGGCGGGCAACGTCAGCAGCCCTGAGCAGATCGCCACCACCTTGTCGGCGGTGGGGGTGTATGTCGAACCGCCGCAGGAGACGGACATGGTCCGCGCAGCCCACTTGCTCGAGGTCTCCCGGGGGAACCCCGGGCGGCACCCAGGATCCGGCGACCAGCTCACCCTGTCTCTGGGAGACGCACTGATCCTTGCTGTCGTGGAGCGCCTGGGTGTGAAGGTGCTGACCGGGGATCGCTACTGGTCCCAATTCGCGGAGGATGGGCACACGCCAGCGGTGGTCGTGCACATGAGGCTGGTGGGCTGCGTAGGTTGGCCTCGAAGTCCCAGTGACCGGTGCGCTGAACGTCAGGATCACATCATCGGTGGTCGTGTAGCCGTTGAAGACCGCCTTCAAACCGGGCCGTGCGATCTCTGGCAGGCCCCGTCAGGTCCGCTGTAGTGCTCGGCACAGGCGATGGCCGGCTGCGCGATGCTGTAGGCGAACTTCTTCTTGAACTTGACTGACTTCGTGTGGGTCTGGCGGCGCGTGCCGGGTGGGTGTTCCATGACCGTTACCGATCCGCAGTCGAGCATCGCGCCGCCGGGTCGCTGCGAGGTGGTGCGCCGGCGCCGCGCCGCCGCGATCTTGGGTAACCACCGTCAACTGGGAGGCTGTCGCGTTTTGTTGTGGGCCGAGATTGGACGGTTGACCGGTCTGGCTTGGGATTGGTCCCGGCGGGCCGGGCTAGCTGGTGGCCCGGCCCCGGTGGTAGAGGCGTTGCAGGTTGACCACGGCGGCCGCCAGGTTGAGTTCTGCGGTGACCGAGGAGACGCCTCGACGACTGAAGCGTTGCAGGCCGACTCCGTGTTTGAGGTGAGCGTTGACTGGTTCCACGGTCGCACCGCGGCGCTTGTACCGCTGTTGGGTGTCGGGATCGGCGAAGGCGTGGCGCATCTGGTCAATCGGCCTGGCCACAGATGGGGCAGGATCATCGCACGGCGTTTCCTGATGCAGATCGCGGCTCTTGCCGGTGGCAATCAACCGGTTCGGGCCGGGCAGGGTCAGGTTGTGCTCGCTGAGGTACCCGGCGTCGGCCAGCAGCAGACCCACACTGGTCTGCCGATGGCCACCGTCGAGGTCCTCCAGCGCCTGCGCGGCGTCCACCACGGCGGTCACCATCGGCTCGAAACTGTCCTGATCTGATGCGCTCTGATGGGCCTGGCAGGCGATGATCACATGATCATCGCTGACGGCCAACTGCACGTTGTACGCCTGCACCGATCCGCCATTACCGGCAGTCATCAGCCGATCCCGTGGTTGCCGGAGTCCACGTTCCACGCCGGGCAGACCGGGCAGCCGACCGGGCCTCACTGCCCGGCGGCCACCGCGGCCGACCGCGGCCACGACGCGGTGTTTGCGGACGCCTCGGGGCATGCGAACCCGGCACGGCAGCGCGCTGGGCCCCGCCACCCCAACGCCCGGCCACCCCGGACACCCCCCCCCCGTCCGACCGGTTACCCCACCCTCTCCCCCCCCGGGACCCCCGACCCTTAATGCCGCCCGGAACCCCCACCCCCGAAAGCCTTTCAACAACCACGCCCCCCCACACCACACCGCGCCACAAACCACGCCAAAGACCCCTGCCCACCACGCAATAACTGCTGATCCGGCTCACCGGCCATACGAACCCGCCACGCCCAATTTTCTCGAACACCCCAAATAGCCCGCCGCCACGCCGACAAATGCGACAGCCTGGGTTGCCTCTGGCTACCCAACATCCCCGCCCCGCGCCATCAGGTCCGCGGCCGGGGCGGGGGCTGATGATGCCCACACCAGTCCTACTCGAACGTCGCGTTGTGCGCGTGGAGCACATCGCGCACAACCCGCAGCGCCTCGGGCTCGATCAGCGGCACGGGCTCGTCCGCAACCTCGAGGGCCTCGACGAACAACACCCACGTGAGGCCGTCCTCGTCGTGTCGGGGCCGGTAGGCGAAGCCCTCGGCCTCCGGGACCCATCGCCGCAGAGCCCTCGCCCACGCGCGGGTCGTCTCATACTCCCCGGCGCCGCACTTGGTCAGGGCCAGCGGCGCACCCACCTGCGTCAGGGCTGGGCCGTGCAGACTCAGAACGCTGACGTCGCGGACCACGGTCAAGCGGGTCAGCACGCGGCGTGCGACCTGAGTCCACGGCACCAGTCGCGCCTGGCCCGTGAGTGGCAGGTCGCGGCACAAGGTCTCCGCGATCGCAGTCGATGGTGAGTCACCCACGTTGATGTAGCCGTAGCTTCCGTCGTCGGAGTCGAAGCGCCCGCCGCTGATCCGGCTGGGCCGCGAGGTGTGGTTCAAAGCGACGGGGTCGCGCTCGGCTGTGTGGATCCGGAAGGCGCTGGTTCCCGCAGGCAGGACTTCCACAATCGGTCCGCCGCGAGGTCTTCGGTGCGGCGGTTGAGGAAGGTCAGCCATCGTCGCTTGAGGCCAAGGTGACGAGATCGTCCTGCCGCTCCCCGCCGACGAGATCCCGAGGCCTGGCACCGTCGAGGCGCGGGTGATCGCTGATCCACCACGAGGCGACGCCCCACGGATCGTCGGCGGCCCCGAGCAGCCGATTCACCTGCGCCACCACCGGGTACACCTGGGCTCGGGCCGCATCGACCTGGAAGCTCGGGTAGAGATACCTGTTGCGCACCGGAACGCCAAGCAGAGCGCCGGCCCGGCGAAGGTCGCTGGCGGCCTCTCGCTTGTTCACCCCACTGGCCCCAAGCGCGACGCCAACGGCAGAGGAGTCGAGGAAGTCCTGGTCCAGCACCGCGGCGTGCGCCTCGGCTTTGATCCGCTGGTCGCGCAGCAGCCGATCCGATTCGGTGCGCACTTCCCAGGGCTCACCAGCCAAGCGCTCGACCTCACTGGCAGTGGTCAATGCGGCGAGCATGAAGACCCGCAACGCCTGGGCGAAGTCGGCTTGGGACGGCTGGAGCAGCTGCCGGAACAACCGCGCGACCTGATCGGGGGAGAGTTCCTCCAGGTCGCGCAGCAGCCCTTCGAGCCGTTGCTCGGCGACGCTCATGACGGACTCCCTACGTTTCCTACAGCATAGTTCTGAAGCGGAAATGTAGGGAAGTCTCTGTGGATACGCAGCTACGTGGCGGCGTTGATCACACTGAAGCTCAGTTGCCATGCCTCATGGGTCGCGCCGTTGACGCTCAACCGCCAGGTATAGCGACCCGCCGGCAACCCCAGGCCGCCCACGTTGAAGGCGATCGGAAGGTCGATGGGGATCCCCGGTTCGATCCCGGCGGGCCTCCCGACCTCCGTTCGAGCCTGTGCCCGGACAGCGGCGCCTTCGGAGTCCCTCACCGCATGACCGTCCTGCGTCAGCAACTGCAGGTCCAACTCGATCGGGGCATTCGTCTGTTCCCAGGGGACCAGCAGGAGCAGGGCGATGGATGTACCCGGCGGAAGGCCTGGACCGAAGAATGCGCAGGCGGATCTCGCCCTGCCCGGAGAGGACAAGGAACCGCTCCACCTTGTGTCGGTGCCAGTGCTGGCCGCGGGTGAAGCCGGGGTTTCGTGGAGTAGAAGACCTGGGTCTGTCCGCCCGCGCCTTTGGCGGCCTCAACGAGGCCCTCGCGGCTGCGGACGGCTTCGGGTGGATCGGGAAGTGCGTGGGGAAGGTCGCCGAGCGGTAGGTGTTGAAGATTTTTTTCGTGGAGGCATCCGACAGGTCCGGCAGCGGCCTGGTCCGTTACTCAGCGGCGATGGTCGTCAGCCGCTCGGCGACCTCGCTGAGCATGGTCTGCCGGCCGGCAACCTCGATCTGTCCAGGAGTGGGGGAGAGTGCCTGATCCAGGAGCAGGGCGGCGATCAGGCCCACGTGGACCAGTGGCAGCGGCTTGTCGGCGACAACCGTGGGGGTCTGCCCGGCCGCCAGTGCGTGGCAGAACGTGGCGACCACCGAGTTGTAGTTCGGCATCCCGTGCTCGCCGAAGAGGTTAGGCATACGGCACCACCAGGCGGGTGCCGGTGAACACCCCGATGGTCAGTTTCGAGTCCGGGCAGTACTCGGTGCCCCACCAACTGCTCGGCCAAACGGTATGGGTGCGGGTGCATGGGGCTGGGGACGGTGAGCAGGTCGTGATCACCCACCTCGGTGACCGCGGCCCAGTCGAGGTGGCACGGCATCTACGGGCCGCGCCGGGCAGCCCCCGGGTCGACGACGGGCATTTCCCGCCCGCGCCCGAGGGCGCGCTGGAGCGCACGCCGCGCCCGCGTACCACCGGGGAGTTGGCGTTCCTGGCGATCGGACCCGGCGCGGGTCTGTGGTTGACCGAAGCGGCCGAGGCCGGCACTGCCCGGATCCGGATCAAGATGGCCCAGGCGGTGGAACTGGCCGGGCTGTTCGGTGCCGGCGAGGTCGACGCCGCGCTCGGACACGCCGCGGTGCACGGCCGGTTCGCCGAAACCGATCTGGCCTCGATCCTGGACCACCGCGCCACCCGGCCCGCGGGCGGGACACGCCAGGCAGGTGAGCAGGCCAGCCTGACCCAGGGCACCACCGCCTGGGCCGCGCTCGGCCAGTCCCGTGAGGAGAACTCACGATGATCACCACCACGACCCCCGAGATCGGCGCCGGCCCGGCCCCGGCCCTGCCCGCAGAACTCACCGAACTGCTGCGGCGGATGCGGCTACCTCACATGCGCGAAGCTGCCCCCGAGGTACTGGCCACGGCGAAGGCCCAACGCTGGGACCCGGCCGAGGTGCTGCGGGTGCTGCTGGCCGAGGAAGTGACCGGCCGGGAACGTTCCGCGCTGGCCACCCGCCGGGCCGCGGCCTGGTTCCCCACCGGTAAAACCTTCGACGCCTGGAACCCCGACGCCTCCTCGATCCCCAAGCCGACCCAGCAGGCGCTGCGCACCCTGGAATGGGTGCACCGCCGGGAGAACCTGGTCGTCTGCGGGCCGTCGGGCACCGGCAAGACGTTCCTGCTCGAAGCCTTGGGCCAGCAAGCCGTCGAAGCCGGGTTGCACGTGGCCTGGCTACGCCTGGAAGACCTCGGGGTGCTGCTACGCCGGCACCGCGCCGACGACACCGTCGCCAAAGCCATCACCCGGCTGCTGAAAGCCGAACTGGTCATCGTTGACGATATCGGGCTGCTTCCGGTGGCCACCGACGCCGCCGAAGGCCTCTACCGCCTGGTCGACGCCGCCTACGAGAAACGCTCGATCGCCCTGTCGTCGAACCTGCACCCCTCCGGGTTCGACGAGCTCATGCCCAAAACGCTGGCCACCGCCACCGTCGACCGGCTGCTGCACCACGCCCACGTCTGCCAAACCAGCGGCGACAGCGTCCGGCTCACCCAAGCCCTCGCAGGCAAAGGGGTGAGGCCCCTGCCATAGCCCCGACCGTGGTGGCCACACTCCGTGCAGAACCCATGGCCATCACCGGGCAAAACTCGTGACCGCCACCGGGCGGGTTTCATGTCCGCCACCGGGCAGAGACCAACGTCCCTCGACACACCGGCCGATACGAACCCGCCACGCCCAATTTTCTCGAACACCCCAAAATCAGACCCGCCGCCACGCCGAACAAAATGCGACAGCCTCTGGGTTGCCTCCGGTTACCCAACATCCCCGCCCCGTCGCCACACTGCAGCGAGAATAACGGGATACGTGCAAACGGGCTGAAAGCCCCGGTTGGCCGGGCAAAGCCGATCTGGGCCGTCCACGGATGAGCGGCCAGCGGCAGGCCCAGGACGGCAGGAGGGGGCGTCTACGTGATCCAACGCGATCGACTCAACCCCTATGCCGACACTTCGGATACGTCGGTTCCTGGACCTGCCGCTACTTGCCCACGCGCGCACGGTGGTGAGTCACCATCCGTTCGCAGCCCCCGAGGTTGGTTGCCTCCTCAGAATCCCCGAATCCGGATGACTCTAGCTGTTGCCAACTCAGCCTTCAGCGGGTCGTCAGGTCGTGGCTGCGGCGTTGATCGCGCTGAAGCTCAGTTGCCACGCCTCATGGGTTGAACCGTTGACGCTCAACCGCCAGGTATAGCGCCCCGCCGGCAACCCAAGACCGCCCACGTTGAATGCGATCGGAAGGTCGATGGGGACCCGGGTTCGATTCCGGCTGGCCTACCGACTTCGGTTCGAGCCTGGATCACGAAACACCTCGGCGCTGAAGCGGCGGTTGCGGCGCGCGACGCCGGCCCTAATCGACCCTCCACTTCCTGGTGAAGGAGTACGCCTGGCATTGATCGTGACCTTGGCCTTGTTCGTCTCCACCCGACGCGTACCTACTCGACTCCGCTTCTCAAGACCCGTAGAACGGCGCTGCAAGCGTAGAGCCGTCCGTAATTGCGCCCGGTGATCTCCTGCACATAACCGAGTTCCTCGAGGCGCTGGAGCGCCGCATTGGCCGGCGGGTATGTAACTCCGTGCAGAGAGGCAGCCTGTGAAGGGGAGATGACCGGATAGCCGATGAGATCCCTTGCTATCTGCAGGATGACCCCCTTCGCTCGCGTGGCATGCAATGCGTCGAGCATGGAGTTGCGAATGTCGATCAGTGTGTCGATCCTGCGCAGGGAATCCTCGGCCTGATCCTTGACCGCCTCTGCGAAGAACTGCACCCAGGGATCGAACTCGCCGCTGCGAGTGGTGCTCAGCAGTAGATCCTTGTAGAGGTCCTTGCGTGGCTCGAGCCACGGTGACAGATTCAGTACCGGGTGCGTGAGCGCTCCCGCGTCAACCAGCTGAAGGACAACGATGAGCCGGCCCAGCCGGCCGTTGCCGTCACTGAACGGGTGCAGTGTCTCGAACTGGTAGTGCCCGATGGCGGCCTTGGCGATCAGTGGGGTGTCGTCCGTCGAGGGATCGAGGTTCAGCCACTTCTCCCACTCACTCATCCCGGCCCGCAGAAGATCTCCGGGGGGCGGGGGGACGAACCGGGATTCCTCGATGCCGAGCCGTTTCTCTCCGATGTATACCTGTCGTTCCCGGAGCCTGCCGGCGTCGTTGGAGTCGCCGCGGGTGCCCTGGACGAGGATGGCCTGGAGTTCAGCGATCAGCGTGAGGCAGATGGGCTTGGTGTCCAGCAACTCAAGGCCGCGCTGGGCCGCCTTGACGTAGTTGAGGATCTCGCGCTCCTCCTCGGTGCGGTCTTTCTCTTGGACGTATTCCGCCTCCATGACCGAGTCCAGTGGCGCGTAGGTACCCTCCAAAGCACTCGTGCTCACTGCCTCCCGGTAGAGCGATGGGCGCACCAAGAGGTTCGGATTGGGAAGGCGCCCAGTCGCGGCATCCAATCGGCCGAGGGAACGCTCAGCCTCCGCAATGACTTTGACAGTCCGTGAAGCGAGTTCCACGTGGTTCGGCAGGGGCTTGGGAATGAAGGCGAAATGTCGGTATTCCCGGTCGAGGAACGTGTCGAAACCCGCGATGGGTGCCAGGCCGCCCATCGGGCTGTGCCGGAAACTGGCGATATCCACGCGACTCAAATCCGTCCTATGAATCCTCGTAATCAATTCATAGGTTATGGCATAAACCTATGAATTACAGTTGTGAAACTATAGTCTGTGGTCAAGACCCCTGCCTCACCCCGCCCCGCCGCCACACCGCGGCCAACTCCCCGGCGGTCACCCCGTACACCCGGGCCATCCGGCGGGGATCCGGCGGTAGTTCAACCCCGGCCTCCACCCGCGCCAGCACGGCGGGCTCGATGCCCAACCGCCCAGCCGCCTGCCCCCGCGTCCAGCCCAGGGTCTCCCGCAACCGCCGCAGGTCCTCGGCCTCGGCCGGGCCGGGCTGCTCGAGGTCCTCGAACCCCATCCCCAGCGCCTGCGCCACCCGCAACTGGGTGGAGGCTTTCGGTGCCCGGGCACCGGTCTCCCAGGCCTTCACCGTGGCCGCGGACACCCCGACCTGCTCGCCGAGTTGGGCCCGGGTCCAGCCGGCCCGCTCACGGGCATCCCGCAGAGCGTAGTGGCTGAACCGCCGGTTGCGTCGCACCCCGGGCCTACCGCTTCACCGTCCACTTCTTGGTGAACGAATACGCCTCGTACCCGTCGGTGGCGGGGGCGCTCAGCCGCAGTTTCACGTACAGCCGCTTGGCCTTGCCGGTGGTCCGGATCGCCAGCTTCCCGGTCTTGTAGCTGACTTCCTGGTTGGCGTACTTGGCCTTCCCACCCTTGGCGGATTTCTTGGTCGACCAGCTCAGTTTCGCGGTGGCCTTCTTGCCGGCGTTGGTGACCACGGCCTTCTTCAGCAGCACGGTCTTGCCCTTGGCCTTGACCTTCTGCGGCAGCTTCACGTCGGCGGTCTGTGCCTGCGGCACGGGCTTGGCGCCGGGCAGGGTCATCGTCCCGGTGAGGTACCAGCCCATGCCCTGCGACAGGTCGTAGGCGATGTTGGCGGCCAGGCAACCGGCCGGGGTGACATCGATCGCGTTCGGCGCGGCGTAGGTGGTGCTGGCCACCGCGAACGCACCGGTGGCCGGGTCGTAGTTCTTCCCCGCGGCCTGCCCGCCGAGCTTCTCGGTGGCCTGCGAGGACAACTGCACGTTGCCGGTCAGCCGGCACTGCGAGGCCCCGGCGGTGAGCAGCACATCGTAGGCAAGAGCCAGGTCGACCTTGCCGGCCGCGTCGACCGTGCCGGTGATGTTCTTCGCGGTCACCGCACTGCTGGCGTTGAGAAACAGCCCGGTGAGCGCCGGCCACGTCTGCCCGGCGGCGGGGAACGACAGGGCCGTGCCGGTCAGGCTGCCGTCCTTCCAGGACACCGCACCCTGCGAGGTCAGGTAGGTGTAGGGGGGCGCGGCCCGCTTGGCCAGGTAGGTGTAACTGCAGTTCGGGACGAATGAGTCGGTCTGGCTGGACCCCTCCGCACAGACACCCAGGGAGACCTCAGCCGGCCCATCGGTCAGATCAACGGCTCCAGCGGGGGGGGGTCCGATCAAAGCGGTGGCGGCGAGCACTCCAGCCGCAGTCAGTCCGATCGTGCGCATTGTTGTCCTCCCCGATTCCCCAACTTGCGATCGACTCTAGCGGCTTGCGGGGTGCGCACAGCGGCAGGCCCAGGAGGACACGTGGGGGCGTCTACGTAATCCAGCGCGACCAGCTCAACCCCGATGCCGGCTCTTCGGATAAGTCACTTCCTGGACCTGCCGACAACAGGGTAGCGCAGTAGAAAAGGACTGCGGCCGAATCAGGCGGTCAGCAGTTTCCTTGCCTTGCTGCCCCTGCGCAGCGGCGCATCCGGCGCTGTCACGTGGACATCGCGGACGCTCAGATCGTCTTGAAGAACGGCGAGTTGATGCACCCCATCGGGACCGATGAGGTAGTACAACTCCAAGAAATCGACTCTTTCGTGAAAGAAGGGGATCTCCACGCGGTACAGCTGGGTGAAGTCGTCGTTCACAGTCAGGCGCAGCCCGCGGGGCGTGGTGATCAGGTTCGCGTCCACGGGCACTTGGTCGACGGACAGCGTGAGGGTATCGGACTCCCTGCCATAACTGGCGTCAAATCTCATCGGCCGCTCCGCCTTTCCCCGGTTCCTCATACTGCATCCTGTCCGCGACCTGTGCCAGACGCTCATGGAAGTGCTCGACGCGCGCGTCCCATGACTGCGGGGTGCAGGTACCTCGAGACTGCGCCGTTCGATGCCATCGGTTTGGCGCCGAAGACCGATTCCTCTCCCGCGGTGCTGGCCGCCAGGAGCGCGTTGACGGCATCCAGAGACCTGCGGGATCCGTGAGCGATCACGTTCCGCAGGCAGTCCACCAACTCCACGACCTTGTGGTCCGCGAGTGGCAGATCTCGTACCCGAGCGCGCCAGGGTCCTGCTAGGTGGGCCTCGCTCTTCTGCACCCACACACTCCTGCCGGATGAGCTGGCGGGTAGGGAGATGTTCCTTCCTGCAGCATCCAGCCCACGCAACCAGCGTCTCAACTGGAGCGATGCCCGCCTGGGGCCGGACATACCTGCGGGTCGTAGCCCACGTTCGGGTGGGTCTTGAGGAACGCCGCAGTCGCGGATGAGTCTTCGAGCCACCGAGCAACGATGAGTGCCGTGACCGCATGGGCACCGGATTCCTTGAGACTCCATGCAGCGGACTGGACATTGGACCCAGTGGTCCAGGTGTCGTCGATCAGGAGCACATGACCACCGGCAACCTCAGGGGCTGCGAACTTGGTCGGGTCGATCACGCGTCCAGGTGCCTGTCCAGTTGAGATGAGTCGAACTTCGTCCAGGCCTGCTGCGGTCAGCCACCCCCGCACGAGATCGCCGAGAGGATGCTCGGTGCGCAATTTCGTCGATGGCACCACGCAGTAGTGGCTGAACGGGACGCCAGCCTCCAGGCACCGCCGATGCAGATGGAAAGCGGCCAACAAGAGAAGTTGCACGACTGTGCGGCGCTGATCGCCAGGTGTGGCTGCTGTGGGCTGCTTGTAGCCGAAGAGCAGTTGCCGCGACTGGTAGGTGTCGCCTCCGTATGCAAGAAGCGCCACCTGATCCGCGAGTTTGGGGGGTCCGGGGGTGTTCGGACCCAATTGAGGGCTGTGGCACCGGTAGCACTCGACGTAGCCGGCGTCGATCGGCCGCAGGCATGTTGCGCAGACTCTCGGACCACGCGGGGACATTGCCCAAGTAGCCCCCCACCAGTCGAGTGACCAGTTCGACCAGGGTGCGCTCAGACTCGCTTGTCATCCCGTCAGGCCCAGACCAAGCCCCTCGATCTGGCTGGCCAGTGGCAGGCTCAGTTCCAGGGCCAGGTCGACCGCGTCAGCCGCATCGCTCGCAACGACGACACCGGGTTTGCTCACGAGGGCCTGCCCCCATGTCGTGCCCGTGGAGACGGCTCGGCTCAGAATCACTGGACGGCCGTGCGCAACCGCCAAGCGGGCCTGGATTCGGGTGCCGCTTGTCTCGCCAGCCTCGACGATGATTGAGGCTCGCCCGTAGCCCGACATGATGGCATTGCGCATGGGAAAGGATCGCTTCGAGGGTGGAGCGTCAGGCCAGAACTGGCTCAGCAGCAGCCCCTCGCGCGCGATGCGCTGCTGCAGCTCGGCGTTTGCCGGCGGATAGGTTCGCCGAATCCCTGTGCCGATCACGGCCACGGTCCGTCCCCCGGCGGCAAGTACTGTCTCGTGTGCCGCCGCATCGATCCCCAACGCGAGCCCTGCCACCACGCTCACCCGAGTCGACAAGGCCCCGGTGACTGCCGTGCGAATTCCAGCCCTTCGGCAGTCGGGTGCCGGGTCCCCACCACGCTGACTGCCCGGTCGCTCGCCCGGAGTGGACCCTTGGCCAGAACAGAACGGGCGGCATCTCGTGGATCGGAGTTGGGCAGGGAAGCCATCGTCCATGAAGGTCAGGAACCCAAGACCTCAGCCGCCAACCGGCGATGTCGCGCTGTGCCAGTTCAAGATCTGCGTGGACAGGGAAGAGCCCATCATCGACCCCCAGCACCGCCCGAGCGCTTCCAGCAGCCTCGACCACGGATTCGATTACGTGGGCATAGGAGTCGCCCTGACGCAGCAGCGTCACCAGCGCTGCGCGCTCCTGATCGTCCCAATCAGCCATGTGCTCACGATAAGGGCACCCCGTGACATTGTCTTCGATCATGTGCACGGCTGCCCCAGGGTGTTGGCGGACTGTGGGGAGGCGAAGTTGCCGCTAACCCGTTCTGTCGCGGGAAGTGTGACCCTGCCCTCACGAGCAGGGGAGCTACCGCAACCCCGACCAGAACTCGTGCTGGAACGCCGTCGACAGGATGAAGTTCACGACCCGCTCGGAGGTGTTCGTGATCCGGTAGTCCGCCGGCCGCTCCGGCAGGTCCTCCCGCGACATCGCGAACCGGATCCCCCGCAGCACCGCCTCCGGTTCCAGGTCGGTCATGGTGATGGACCCGGTGTCCAGCGCCTCGGGCCGCTCGATCGACGACCGCAACGTCACCGCCGGGAACCCGAGGATCGTCGACTCCTCGGCGATCGTGCCCGAGTCGGACAGCACGCACCGTGCACCCATCTGCAGCCGGTTGTAGTCCAGGAATCCGAACGGCTCGTGGAACCGCACCAGCTCGCTCACCGACACGTCCGGGACGTTCTGCAGGCGCTTGCGGGTGCGCGGGTGGGTGGACACCAGCACCGGCAGGCCCCACTCGCCGGCCACCGCGTTCAGGCACTCGAGCAGGCTGCGCAGCCGGTCGGGGGAGTCGACGTTCTCCTCCCGGTGCGCGGAGACCAGGAAGTACTGGCCCGCCTCGACTCCCAGGTCCGCCAGCGCGGTCGACCCGGCGATGGCCTCTGCGTGCTGGTCGAGTACCTCTGTCATCGGCGACCCGGTCACGATGATCCGCCGCGGATGCAGACCCTCGGCCAGTAGGTTGCGCCGGGCGTGCTCGGTGTAGGCGAGGTTGAAGTCGGCGGTGTGGTCCACGAGCCGCCGGTTGGTCTCCTCCGGGACGTTGGCATCGAAGCAGCGGTTGCCGGCCTCCATGTGGTACGTCGGGATGCGCTTGCGCTTGGCCATGATCAGAGACAGCGCGCTGTTGGTGTCGCCCAACACCAGGAACGCGTCGGGCTGTTCCTCGTCGAGCACCGCCTCGGTCTTGCGCAGGATGTCCCCCAGCGTCGCGCCCAGCGACGACACATCGACGTCCAGC
Organism: Micrococcales bacterium; assembly: GCA_016703125.1. Lineage (NCBI taxonomy): Bacteria > Bacillati > Actinomycetota > Actinomycetes > Micrococcales > Micrococcales bacterium. Next base: position 143,950 of record JADJCR010000007.1, read on the forward strand.
ACGTGGTCGGGCAGCCGCAAGCCCAGGTCGTCGAAGAACACCCCGTTGAGCTGCCGGTCCCAGTTCTGCCCGGTGTGGACCAGGACGTGCTCGATCCCCTCGGTCGCATCCAGGCGGCGCATCACGGCGGCCAGGCGGATGATCTCGGGCCGGGTCCCGACCACGGTCATGACCTTCACGTCACACGTCCTCGGGGTAGGTGTCCGGGCTGTTCGCATCGTAGATCTCGTCGGCGAAGAACAGCGTGACCAGCGGCTGCGACCCGGTGTTCGTGATCGAGTGGACCCAGAACGTCGGCATGTCCACGATCGCCGGCTCGGCCCCGCTGACCTCGAACGCGACCACTTCGTCGGTGAACAACTTCCGCAGCCGGATCTCGCCCTGCCCGGCGAGCACCAGGAACCGCTCGACCTTGTGCCGGTGCCAGTGCTGCCCGCGGGTGAAGCCAGGGTTGGTCGTGGAGTAGAAGACCTGGGCCTGCCCGCCGGCTCCCTTCACCGCCTCCACCAGCCGACCACGCTGGTCGTCGGACGGCACCGGCCGGATGGGGTACTGCCCGGGGAACGCCGCCGAGCGGTAGGTGTTGAACAGTTCCTTGGTGAAGGGGTCGGACAGGTCGGGCAGCCGCCCGGTGCGGTAGTCCGCGGCGATGTCGGTCAACCGCTGCGCCACCTCGCTCACCCACGTCGGGCGCCCCGGCACCTCCACCGTCCCGGGCTGCGGGTGGGCCGCCTGGTCGAGCAGCACGTCCGCGATCCGGCCCACGTGCACCAGCGGCAACTCCTTGTCGTCGACCACCACCGGCGTCTCCCCGGCGGCCACGGCGTGACAGAAGGTGGCGACCACGGAGTTGTAGTTCGGGCGCCCATGCTCGCCGAAGATGTTGGGCATCACCACGTCTACCAGCGGGGCGCCGTCGCGCAGGATGTCCGCCGCGCGACGCTTCGCCTCCCCGAAGGGCGAGTCGCCCAGGGAGTGGATGGAGTTTCCGTAGACCACGGGGATGGACCGGCCGGTGCGCTGCATGGAGGCCACCAACTGCTCGGCCAGCCACGGGTTCACTCGCTCGATCTCCGCCGGGTCGTGCGCGCGGTTGACTCCGGCCAGGTGGATCACGGCGTCGGCCCCGGCCAGCGCAGCGTCCATCACGCCGGGATCGGCGAACTCCGCCTCGACGTGGATCAGGTCCCCGCTCCACCGCGCCCGCGCCGCACAGCGGACGTGCCAGGCCACGAAGCCCTCTGGCCCGGTGACGGCGATCCGGGGTCGGCTCACGCCAGCGCCTCACGCATCTCCGGCAACTGCGCGAGCAGCTCGGCAACCTCCTCGACCGACAGCCGCTGGGTGTTGTGGGAGGTGTAGTCGTGCTCGTGCTCGACCTCGTGCCCGCCCTCCTCCACGTACAGCCCGTAGTCCAACGAGCGCGCGTCCAGCGGCACCCGGTAGTAGTCGCCGCGGTCCTCGGCCTCGGCCATCTCCTCGCGCGACAGCAGCGACTCGTACATCTTCTCCCCGTGCCGGGTGCCGATGATCTGGATCTGCGGCTCCACCCCCATCACCATCGCCACGGCCTTGGCCAAGTCCTCGATCGTGGACGCGGGGGCCTTGCGGATGAACAGGTCGCCGGGCTGGGCGTTCTCGAACGCGTACTGCACCAGCGCCACCGACTCGTCCAGCGACATCAGGAACCGGGTCATGGTCGGGTTGGTGATCGTCATCGGTTTGCCCGCGCGCACCTGCTCGACGAACAGCGGGATCACCGAACCGCGCGAGTACATGACGTTGCCGTAGCGGGTCACCGACACCGTGGTGTGCGACTCGGGATGGTTGCGTGCGAATGCCATCGCGACGCGCTCCATCATCGCTTTGCTCATGCCCATGGCGTTGACCGGATAGACAGCCTTGTCGGTGCTCAGGCACACCACCGATTTCACGCCGGCCTCGTGTGCGGCGCGGATGACGTTGTCGCTGCCGTGCACATTGGTGGCAACGGCCTGCAGCGGGAAGAACTCACACGAGGGCACCTGCTTGAGCGCCGCGGCGTGGAAGACGTAGTCGACGCCGTCCATCGCCTCGCGCACCGAGCCGGGGTCTCGCACGTCACCGACGTAGAAGCGCACCCGGTTGTCGCCGAGCCGGCGGCGCATGTCGTCCTGCTTGGCCTCGTCACGGGACAGGATCCGGATCTCCTCGATGGAGCCCTCGAGCAACCCGCGCGTCACTGTCGAACCGAAGGACCCCGTTCCGCCGGTGATCAGGACCTTGCGGCCCGCGTTCTCACTGCGTGCAACAACCATCCCCGTTCTTCCCTTTCGTCGAAGAGA